>ONVB01000222.1 GCA_900321145.1 uncultured Eubacteriales bacterium
ATGAATAACCTTACTACAAGGGATGAGGTCTTAGACGACGGTACGCATGTCAAGGCTGTCGACGAGAACGGTGACGACGGACTGGATATGTTCACCGCGGAGATGGTCCCGGGTACGGATTTCGTCCTGAAAGACAGCGTAAAGGTTATGGAGGAAGCAAAAAATGGTACGACGGGACTTACCTTAAAGTCGAGCGACCAGAGCTACTACAGACTTACCGGACTTAACTGGGAGCTCAACGGAAAGTGGAAGACCGATCCTTCCAAGGTGGTAACCTCCTATGAGGATGATATAGAACAGGGAAATATAGAGCATACACCGGTGCTTGACGGCATAGTATTTGGTATGAAGGATACCGGCATGTTCGAGCAGGGTGCTCTGTCACAGTATATGCAGGCAATCACGACAAACATGGCGGTCGACATCGCGAAGATGAAGGTATTTACCAAGAACCAGGACGATATAAGATATGCGATAGACAACCAGAGAAAGTCGGTATCGGGAGTTGACCAGAACGAGGAGGGCGCGGATCTTGTGAAGTTCCAGAACTTGTATGACCTGTCGTCGAAGGTTATCTCGGTATTAAACGAGGTCTACGACAAGCTGATCAACCAGACGGGAGTATAAAGATTCCTCAAGAATCTTAACGGGAGGTAGAAAAATGCGAATTACAAACCAGATGGTATCGGGCAATGCCCTCAGAAATATGCAGAAATCCATGGAACGCGTGGATGACAAAACAAAGCAGATGACCAGCGGCAAGAAGATCCAGCAGGCTTCTGAGGATCCGGTCATAGCGGTAAGAGCCCTGAAGCTGAGAACCACGGTTAACCAGCTCACCCAGTATAAGGAGAAGAATATCCCGGATGCTACATCCTGGTATAACATAACGACTACTTCGTTAGACAATATCACCAGCAGACTCACTCAGATATATGAGTACTGTGTACAGGGTTCGACCGATTCGTTTAACACCGAGGACAGGTCTGCGATAATCGATACATTGAAGCAGTTCCAGGATATGCTTGCGAGCGAGGGCAACTCAACATATGCGGGGCGGTACATTTTCTCGGGATATAAGACCGACAGGTCGCTTGCGTACACCGAGACGGAGGATACGGATGTATACTCTTATGTGATAAAACAGAGTATAGATCCGAAGCAGCTTGACACAAAGAATGTGGTCTTAAACGGGCTTGATTACGACAAGGCGGATGATTATATAAGTGAAGCCGTTGCCAACAGCGGATCATCTGCTTCATACAAGAAGATAGATAAAGAGATGGTTTACAGGCTGAATGTCGCTTATGAGAATATAGACGATGAGGTTGATACCAACGGCGACGGTACAAAGGATGCTACGGGACTGTTCTCGATAAATGCGCTTGATGCCGAAGGAAATCCTATCGATCTGTCGGCTTACCTGCCTCCGAATGTTTTAAGCTCTGACAAGCCGGCTGATGTCGAGAAGTACTATGATGTGTCCGACGGCAAGATCCAGGTCATAAAGGAGACCGGCGAGGTCATCTTCGATGAAGATGTATATAACATTTTAAAGACAGCCAAGAGCATAGAGGTGACCTATGCAAAAAATGATTTCAGCGCAGGCGACTTAAGACCCGAGCATTATTTCGACTGTACCCAGTACAAGACTCAGACCGACGGCAGTCGTAAGGTGGTTGACTACGAACAGCCCGAGGGCGGCCAGGAGATATACTATGAGGTTAACTTCAGTCAGAGCATAAAGGTCAATACCGAGGGAAGGGAGATAATCAACTCCGAGACCGAGAATGACATCAATGACTTGATTTATGCATTAAAGGCGCTTCAGGACGCGGAGAATACGCAGAAGAAGATCAAGGATATGCTGAACGACGATCAGTATACCGACAATGAAAATGCGGTCAAGATGATAAATGAGATGCTTTCGGATATAGATGTGGAGGTTGCGGTAAAGAAGGAAAATATGCAGAAGACCTTCTCGGCGAATATAGCGAACTTCCAGAAGTATCTCGACGAGGTATCGGCTATGCAGTCGGATGTCGGAAGCCGCATGACCAAGCTTGATATGATAGAGACAAGGGTGCGGGAGCAGCTTGCGTCCTTCAAAGAATTAAAGTCGCAGAACGAAGATGTGGAGTCGGATGTGGCCATCACGAATCTGAACGAAGCGAACCTTGCATTCAACGCGGCGCTTGCCGCTACAGGCAGTATAATCGACAAGACTTTGCTTGATTATATATAGAAAAAGTGCTACAATATCGGTGTTACCGACAAATGCGAAGCTGCTTAAGTTGAGAAGGTAGGCGGCTCGTGTATAGAAATAAATGCACGGTGTCATGACTTACGCGAAGCGAAGAATCTTACACGTGCGGATTGGGAGGGTACATATGATAGCAGAAACTAAGTATTTCGGCAAGATCGACATTGAGGATGAGAAGATCATAGAGTTTCCGATGGGTATAATCGGTTTTGAGAACCTGAAGAAATTTGCGCTGATCTTTGACTTGGATAAGGAGGAGAGGTCGTCAATCAGTTGGCTTCAGTCCTTGGAGGAGCCTCTTATGGCACTTCCGGTCATCAATCCGGCAGACATCAAGGTTGATTACAGCCCGATCATAGAAGATGAGCTCACCAAGAGGATCGGCGATCCTGCGGATGAGGATCTTCTGATATTCGTAACCATGTCCATACCCACAGACCTGACGAAGATGACAGCGAACCTCAAGGCGCCTATCATCATCAATACCAAGAACCGTCAGGCCATGCAGGTTATTGTAGAAAATGATGATTACCAGATCAAGTATAACGTGTATGAGGTATACGAGGCATTGAAGAAGCTTGAGGAGAAAGTTGAGGGTTAAGAATAATGCTTGCATTATCCAGAAAACATGGCGAGTCCATAATGATAGGCTCGGACATTGAGATAACTATCCTCGAGGTAAAGGGTGATCAGGTGAAGGTAGGAATTGCCGCACCGAAGACTGTCCCCGTATACAGGAAGGAAATCTATAAAGAGATTCAGGATGCCAACCGTGAGGCGGTTAACAATCTTGATGTGGAGAGCTTAAAGAAATTATTATAATTACGTAACTCAATCAGACATTGCCGTCAACCGGAGCGTTGCGGTGTCATTCTGAGCGAAGCGAAGAATCTTAATCAAAACAGCCGAAAAGAACAGGTACATACTTGACTTTTCGGCTGTTTTATTGTAAAGTTATTGTATATAACTGTCGATATCAATTACGAGGAGACAAATAATTGATCCGGCAGACATGCAGTTTTGCAGCAACTTACTTGTAAACAGTTGATGTGCGCATGGAGGCATGCACGCTGAGATCACACGGAGGTGAATTATTATGGCATTAGATGGAATCGGCGGAGTAGGAGCTATCAATGTAGCAACTACCGTTAAGCCACAGCCAAAGCAGCAGAGCAAGACTACAGACATCCAGATCAGTTCTTCGGCACAGGAGTCGGCAGGCAGCAGTTCGCTGTCGGTTGATACCATTAAGCCTGTTGCCGAAAAGGGTAATACCGATAACAAGAACGGTAAGGATGACAAGGACGGTAAGAACAAGAGCGAGAAATGGGGCGAAGTTCAGTCTGAGAAGGAGGTATCGCCGGACAAGGTCAAGGAGGCCGTGGACGATATCAACAAGAAGATCAAGCAAGCCAGCCCGCTCCATCACACTGCCTGCAGCTTTAAGTATCATGACGATACCAATCGTATATCCATAACGGTTAAGAACGCTGATACTGATGAGGTTATCCGAGAGATTCCGCCGGAAAAGGCACTCGACATGCTTGCAAAGGCATGGGAGATGGCCGGTCTCCTTGTGGACGAGAAGCGCTAAGCGGCTCTAAGCATGAAAGAAGGGAGATGATCACATGGGCGGAATAAGAATGACAGGACTTATCTCCGGTATGGATACCGAGAGTATGGTCAAGGAACTTGTTAAGGCGAATTCTGCTAAGGTTGATAAGGTTAAGCAGGATAAGCAGAAGCTCGAGTGGAAAAAGGAAGCTTGGCAGGATCTGAATACTCAGATGTATGATTTCTTCAGAACCGAGCTTTCGGCTATGAAAACCAACGGCACATTCAGAGGTAAGTCGGCAAGTGTTAATGATTCCACGAAGGTAAGTGTCAGTGCGAATTCAAATGCGGCAAACGGAACGCATACAGTATCCGTTAAGCAGCTTGCATCTTCTGCTTACCTTACCGGAACAGAGCTTAAGGATGGTGACAATGTACGTGCCGGTAATACAAAGCTCACAGATCTTGGCATAGAGGTTGGAACGACCATATCTGTAAGAGGGCAGGATTTTGTGGTAGATGATGAGACAACTCTTTCGTCTCTTGCAAGCGGTTTGTCGAAGATGGGCGTGAACGCTAATTATGATGCGAACAGAGGAAGGTTCTATATCAACGCAACCGGTACAGGCAGTGATAAGGATTTTGACCTTACCATCAAGTCCGGATCGGCAGATGCTCTCGAGAAGCTTGGACTCGACAAAGAGAAAGGTGCCAAGAAGGTTGATGCTCAGAACGCTATAATCGAGTACAACGGTGTTGAGTATGACGGCTCCAGCAATACTTTTGAAATCAATGGTCTTTCTATCACAGCCAAGGCAGTTACCGGCAAGTATGATAAGGAAACCAAGACATTTACAGACGACACTCCGCTTCAGATAGAAGTAAATGCCGATACAGACAGCATGTACAAGAGCGTCAAGAATTTCGTTAATAAGTACAACGAACTCATCGAGAAGATGAACAAGTACTATAACGAAACAAACGAAGGCTATGATCCTCTTACGGATGATGAGAGAAATGCTCTTTCTGACGACCAGATAGAAAAGTGGGAAGAGAAGGCGAAGGTTGGTCTCCTCAGAAGAGACAGTACCATCGGAAACCTGCTTTCAAGTATGAGAACTATCCTGAATAAGGGTATAGAGGTCACCGATAAGGATGGCAACACGAAGACGGTTTCGCTTTCGTCTCTCGGCATCGTAACAGGTGATTATTCTGAGAAGGGTAAGCTTCATATCCTCGGAGATGAGGACGATCCTCTTTACTCGGCTCAGGAGAATAAGCTCAAGGCGGCTCTTTCAAGTGATGCAGAGGTATTCGCACAGGCGCTTGCCGGTACGAAGGAGAAACCGGGACTTGCATTCCAGGTTTACGACAGGCTGAATCAGGCCATGAAGAAGACTACTACATCAAGTTCTCTTACTTTCTACAACGATATCAGTCTTAAGGAAGAGATAGAGGACAAGGACGAAGAGCTTGATAAGTGGGCTGAAAAGCTTCAGAAGATGGAAGATAAGTATTATAAGCAGTTCGGTGCTATGGAGACCGCAATGGCTAAGCTCCAGGAACAGCAGAGCTATATAAGCCAGCTTATGGGCATGTAATATTAAAAGCAATCACACAACCGACCGGGTAAAACCGGTCGGTTGTATCTATAATAAATAATTTCGGAGGGTTACTATGGCAAAGAATCCGGCACAGGCATACGGAAACAATAAAATAACTACAGCTTCACCTGCAGAGCTTACATTGATGCTCTATGAGGGCGCAATCAAGTTCAGCAACCTTGCGATGATGGGGCTTGAGAAGGGTGATTATGAGGCAGTTAATGTAAATATACAGAAGACAAGAGCGATAATCGTGGAACTCACAAGTACTCTTGATCATAAGTATCCGGTAGCGGAGGATTTCCAGAGATTGTATGATTACATATTCGCTCTCCTGGTGGAAGCGAATATGCAGAAGGACAAGGAACTCTTAGAGCGTGCTTTGGATGAACTCAGAGACATAAGAGATATATGGAAACAGATCATGTCAAAGACGAAGGGACCGCAGGTGTATCTTGATACCTAATGCAGTGTTGGCATCGCTCTGAACAGTGATCGTGTCATGACTTACGCGAAGCGAAGAATCTTATTATATTGGAGAACAACGCATGGAACAAACCGGGACATACATTAGAATACTCAGGGAATCCCTTGAACGCAAGAAGGAATACCTCGATGAGATTTTGAGTCTGACCAAGGAGCAGGAGGAGCTTGCGAAGGCAGAAAAGTTCGATGAGGATGCTTTCGAGCAGATCGTGGATAAGAAGGATATCTTTATCAACAACATCAACGAGATCGACAAGGGATTCGACTCGGTGTACAAGAGAGTACGGGTTGAGATACAGGAGAATAAGGAGCTCTATACAGATGAGCTTAAGACAATTCAGAACCTGATAAGACAGTGTGTGGATGAAGGACTTGCGATAGAAGCCTTAGAGGAGAGAAACAAGACATCCCTTGAGAGCGCAATAGCGAGAAGCTTCAAGGGCATGAACCGGGTCAAGCAGTCAAAGTCCGTTGCGAATAAGTATTACAAGTCCATGGCTAACGGTATGGTGAACGATTCTATGCTTTATGACAGGAAGAAATAAATGCAATTTGAATGGGATGATGGATTGCGAAGAATTGTCTCCTGCGATGGTTAAAGCGTTTAAAAGTGCAGTTATACATAGAAACAAGAACATGAATGTTGGATAGTTGGTGAAAGAAAGTGCGAACCTGTGGTTCGCATTTTCTACATGGAGAGGTTATATGGCAAAAACTGAGATTTTTATAATGACTCACAAAAAGTTTGATCCACCGAAAATCGAAGGGTATGTCCCGCTTCAGGTAGGCAGGGCGTTGAATGATGACCTTGGATATATGGATGATGCCTCGGGTGAGAATATCTCGGATCTTAATCCGTACTATGGGGAGCTGACAGGACTTTTCTGGTTGTGGCAGAACTATCATGACTGTGAGAATATAGGGATATGCCATTATCGCAGGTACTTCACGAATAAAGAAAAGAGGATAATGACGATTGCGGAGTATGAGAGTTTGCTTCGGGATAATGATATCATTTCGTCTTTCGCGGTTAATGAAGAACCGTATCGTGAAAGCTATGCCAAGGTACATAATATAAAAGATCTGATGGCTATGAGAGACAGTGTGGCAAAACTGTATCCTGAAGATGTACAAGCTTTTGATGATATGCTTGATGCAAAGAGGATATCTTTCGGAAACTTGTTTGTTACCAAAAAAGAGATATTTGATGCGTATTGTGAGTGGCTGTTTACTATATTTACAGATATGGGAGACCACATTGATCTGTCAGGATATGATGCATACCATAAAAGGTTATTTGGATTCCTTTCAGAGACGATGATTCCGGTTTTTGCCCAGACAAGAGGTCTGAAGGTGGCGGAGTGTAAGGTCAGTATAGTGGCAGAGAAGGCTGAAACTGTTGAGTTAAAAAAGGCTGTTTCTGTTCTTGTAAAAGAGCGTAGGATCAAAGAAGCTGCAGATATGTATGTGGCTTTTGTGAAGCTGAGACCGGACGTGCTGCTTGAACACTCGGATCTGAAGCATGAGATTCCGCTGATAGAGGTGATAATCAGTACGCTTATGGATGAAAATAAGGCATCGTCACCGGTATCGTTATATGATGTGTCCGATGACATGGATGAACTATTCAGGTTCCTTAAGGCATATAATAGTATTTTGCTTGAAGGTAAATGTGATATAAAGGCTGCAGAGTCAGAAAAAGAACTTGTATCCCGATATACTGTTTCGGAGCAGTTAAAAAGGAATATGGATATATATAACGAGGAATATGTGAGAGCGTATGTAAGGTGATCCGCGAGTCTGAAAAAGGCTTATAAAATCTTGGCTTTTATGCACAAAAGCTATTGACAAAAATGCGCAAAAGCCTTAAAATTGCACTAAGAGTAGCGGTTTGGAAACTATAAAAAAATAAACAAAAAAGTTTCCGAAAAGGGGTTAAGAAATCGGAATAAACTCCGATATATAAGGTGTAGGACAAAAACACCTTACAACATCAATCAGGTTATAACGCCAAAGGCGTATAACATAAACTACTTTTAACGGCGGCAAAGACCGCTAGTGGATGTTGCAAGGACGCAACATTATATTCAAGGAGGAATAATTATGGTAGTACAGCACAATTTGCAGGCAGCAAACACAAACAGAATGCTTGGACAGAATGTCAAGGCAGTAGCAAAGGCTACAGAGAAGCTTTCATCTGGTTATCAGGTGAACAGAGCAGCTGATGACGCAGCAGGTCTTTCCATCAGTGAGAAGATGAGAAACCAGATCCGTGGTATCAACCAGGCAGTTAAGAATGCTGAGGACGGTATCTCCCTTATCCAGACTGCTGAGGGTAACATGAACGAGATTCACAGCATCCTTCAGAGAATGGGCGAGCTTGCTACAAAGGCAGC
>ONVB01000219.1 GCA_900321145.1 uncultured Eubacteriales bacterium
CAGGCATCGGGCTTGAGTCCTGCCTTACGGCACTTGATGTCAAAGAACTTCTCTGCACCGAGATCTGCTCCGAAGCCTGCCTCGGTTATTACATAATCGGCAAGCTTTAAAGCCGTCTTTGTAGCCCTTACAGAGTTACAGCCATGAGCGATATTTGCGAAAGGACCGCCGTGAACTATGGCAGGTGTATGCTCTAATGTCTGCACCAGGTTCGGCTTTATGGCATCCTTTAAAAGCGCAGTCATCGCGCCGACACATTTTAAGTCCGCAGCGGTAACAGGTTCGTTGTCATAGGTATAAGCCACGATTATCTTCGAAAGCCTGTCCTTTAAATCCTGTATATCGGCCGCTAAGCAAAGTATGGCCATGATCTCTGTCGCAACGGTGATTACAAATCCGTCCTCTCTGGTCACACCGTCGGTTCTCTTTCCGAGACCGATAACTATATTTCTTAGCGCTCTGTCATTCATATCCAGACAACGCTTGTGGATTATCCTCTTAGGATCTATGCGGAGTGAATTACCCTGCTGTATGTGGTTGTCAAGCATCGCTGCAAGCAGGTTGTTTGCAGAGGTGATGGCATGGAAATCACCTGTGAAGTGAAGATTCAGCTCATCCATCGGTACCACCTGGGAATAACCGCCTCCGGCTGCACCGCCCTTCACTCCGAAGCACGGCCCAAGTGACGGTTCACGAAGTGCGATAACTGCCTTCTTACCAAGCTTTGCAAATGCCTGTCCGAGTCCGACCGTCACGGTAGTCTTGCCCTCTCCGGCAGGAGTCGGATTGATAGCGGTAACCAAAATAAGCTTCCCGTCCGGATTTCCCTTTATGCTTTCTATGTATTCTTCGGAGAGCTTGGCCTTATACTTACCGTATAATTCAAGGTCATCCTCCGTAATACCAGCCTTTTCGGCTATCTCCTTTATAGGTCGAAGCTCCGCTCCCTGAGCTATCTCTATATCTGTCAACAAGTTGATCCCTCTCTTTCTTTGGTGTAACCATAGTTTATTTATATAGACACATAGCATGTCATATTCTATGCTGCAAGTAATCTTTCGGCAAATTTGATCACAGATTCATCACCCGAGCGACTTATGGTCGACACCTCGGGAGTATACGGATCATCAGAGCTTTCCGCCGTGTCAATCAGGGTTTTCATAACCATTTTAGCAGCAGATCCGCGCAGGCTTTCGCTCAGGATCAAAAATCTGTCTTCATCAAGGATGAAGATAACACTGTCGGCAGCCATGATACTTCCGAGCATTCCGGCCATCTCTTTGCCGTGTCCGGTGGCTTCTATGATTATTCCCTGTCCGCCGATATAATCCTTCCGGTCCTGATAAGCACACACAAGTTTTAGATAATCACTGTTATAAAACCCTGTTTCCTGATCTATGTACTTTTTGCGTTTCACTGACGACATATAGGTTATGATAATTCCTATGGTCAAAAACGGTGCATAGTATATTTTGAGCAGTGCCCCTATCAAAAACGGGATTATAAATGCACCAAGCTTTAAAAATCTCGGTTCTCTCGATATCTTGTCCCGAACTCTCACAACATGTGTTGCGGTAAGGATATAACACAAATGTATGATCCGGTCAACGAACAGCATGGCAAGTATTATATTAAACACAGTTATCAGCGCATCAGCCGTATTAACACTGTACTTTTCTATAATATTCGTCTCCAGGAACACATAGCATGCAGTGTATAATCCGATGTTGATAACCGCACAAAGTGCTACCGGAAGGAGCGCATGCCTGTATCTGCGCCTTATATGTTCTACGCTCCTATACATGCAGTGATCTATAAAAATCATCCACATCATCACGATCAGCATCAATACGACTTCACTGATCACCGGTAATACATAAAACGAATGATCCACATTGTTTATGATCAGATCTATCGTATTGATCGTGAGAAGCATAGCGCACTCAAACATCATGATCTTACCATCTGTTGTCGAGCGCTTTCTGACATCCGGACTGAATATGATAACCATAACCAAAGCTACGATTGCAATGCACATAAGTGTATTCGCAACATGATCAAATAGTATCTCATTAAGCTTCTCATCATCCGTAAGATACGTTCCAGTGACAAGAGAGAACAAAACATCTTTAATTTTTTTCAGAAGTGTCATCATTCATCAGTCTCCTGTTCTGATCACATACATAATCTTCGGTTAAATCAAAACATAATCATTCCTCGACGGGCGTTCCGCCGTCAAGATACTCATCAAACTGTTCTTCGGTCATAAGCACCTTTCTCGGCTTGGTCCCCTCCTCGGGGCCGACAACCCCGGCATCCGAGAGCTGATCCATGATCCTCGCCGCACGGTTAAAGCCTATTTTGTAGACTCTTTGAAGCATACCTATAGAAGCCTTATCCTTTCCGATGATAAGTCTTGCCGCATCTTCAAAGTACTCGTCATACTTGGAATCATTATCTGCGGCAGCATCGGCCGAAGCCGAAGCAGACGAAGCACTGCTGCTTGTCTCTATCTCATTTGTGATACTCTCATCATATGTCGTATCACCGTTTTTCTTCTTGATGAAATCGCATACATCCGATATCTCATCATCCGAAAGAAATGCGCCCTGTACTCTGACAGGCTTCGGATATCCCGTAGGATAAAAGAGCATATCGCCCTTTCCGAGAAGCTTCTCGGCTCCTACCATATCGAGTATGGTCCTTGAATCCACACCGGATGACACTGACATCGCTATACGCGACGGAACATTTGCCTTGATAAGACCGGTTATGACATCTACCGAAGGTCTCTGCGTAGCTATGACAAGATGAATACCTGCCGCTCTCGCAAGCTGTGACAGACGAACGATAGCATCCTCCACTTCACCGTGAGCAACCATCATAAGATCGGCAAGCTCATCGACTATGATCACGATCTGAGGAAGCTTCTTTAATTCCTCGTTGCCCTGCTCGCTGCCGGTGACTTCCTTGACCTTTGCATTATAGCCGGCAAGGTTTCTTACATTATACTCCGAAAAGAGCTTATAACGGTTTGTCATCTCCATTACGCCCCAGTTGAGCGCTCCCGCCGCCTTCTTCGGATCGGTAACGACCGGGATGAGCATATGAGGCAGGCCGTTATATACGGCAAGCTCAACCTGCTTGGGATCGACCATGATAAGCTTAACATCAGCAGGATCGGCCTTGTACAGTATGCTCATGATAAGGGTATTTATGCAGACCGACTTACCCGAGCCTGTAGCTCCCGCTATAAGCAGGTGAGGCATCTTCGCTATATCGGCTACGACTACCGCTCCGCTTATATCCTTACCTACTGCAAAAGATATATTGGACTTACTGTTCTTATAAGCGTCTGACTCAAGAAGCTCCCTGAAGCCCACAGACTGACTCGACTTGTTCGGCACCTCTATACCTATGGCAGACTTGCCCGGTATCGGCGCCTCTATCCTGATATCCGCAGCCGCAAGAGCAAGCTTTATGTCATCAGTAAGTCCTGTGATCTTAGATACCTTTACACCCTGCTCGGGCTGGATCTCGTATCTGGTTACGGACGGGCCCTGACTGTAACCTGTTACGGTCACCTTCACGCCAAAGTTCTCCAAGGTAGACTTCAGCTTGATCGCCGTGTCCTTAACCTCGGCATCTACACCGCCGCTGCCGTTTTTCTTTGCACGCTTCAGCAGATCCAACGTAGGGAATATATACTTCTTCGGTGCAGGTGCGGATGTGGGGATGATTACCTCTGCCTCGGAATCAGCCTTATTCGATGCCGCAGCTGCCGAAGACTTTTCCGTACCCGAAGCAGTCTGCTTTGCGGGTGCCGAAACAGCAGGTTTTACCGTGGGAGAAACAGAAGGCTTTGACGGCGCTGCAGCCGCATCCTTCTTCGCAGGGGTATTACCCGAGAACCTGACTCCGCTTATTGAGTCGTTTCTGCTTCCGTCCTCCTTAAATATGCTCTGAGAATAAGGATTCTTCTTTCCTTCAGCCTCGTCAATAACCGCATATCTTGCATCTATTGCATCGGCAACTGTCTTTACCTCACGAGGCGGCTCTTCAGACACTTCCGGTGTCTTTCTCTTGCTCGGCTTTAATTCGGTCACTGCAGGCTTCGCGGGCTCTGCATCTATTTCGCTAAGATCAAACGCACTGTCCGAATAGCTTTCATTCTCTTCCTCTTCATTCTTCGGTTCAGCCACATTGAAGCTTGCGGTGAACTCCGGACTGTTGAAGAAGTCCCCGCCGAACACATCGTTGTTCCTGACGGGCTTCAACTCATGTATCTCTTCCGAAGGCACTTCACGGTTCTTGGTCTTCTTTTCCTTGCCCGCAAGCACACTCAGATGCTTGAAGCTCTGCTTTTTGTTGTGCTCGCGCCTTTCTTCCCTCTCCTCGGGAGTATCATAAGGATCGTCATAGTCCTCCTCATCGTCGTACCTTGCGTTCTTAAGCTCCGAGAAGTCAGGAACCTTGACCACCTTCTTCATCGTTCCTATAAATGAGCGGTCCAAAACAAGGATAAAGCCTATTATAAACAGGAGGATAATGATGATCACCGAACCTGCCATGCCCATGAACTTGAAGATCAAGGCGAGCAGTCCTCCCAAGATAAATCCGCTTCCCTTCTTCTCCGTAGCGCCGTCCATATAAAGCGACTTTGCGGTCACTCCCTCCGCTCCGGCAACAAGCTGAATGATAAAAGCTATGGCAACGAGGAATATACCCACGCACACCACTCTTTTAACTATTCTCTTGTCTGCTCCGTTAGACAACAAAAACGCCTCGGTCAAAAACAGGTATACAGGAAGCAGGTACGTGATCGTACCGAATAATCCGAAGAAAAACATCGCAAAGTACTTTCCTATAACCCCTCCTAAGCCAAAAGCGCTTATCAAAAGGAATGCGTTTGCCGCAAGACATATGAAGAGGATGATCTCACTTCTCTTCGGATCGGGCTGTTTTGCCCGATCCTTTGAGGAAGTGTTTTGTTTCTTGGTATTACTGTTTTTAGTTGTAGTTGTTGTTTTTTTAGCTGCCGGCTTTTTTGCCGGCTGTGTTGACTGAGCCAA
>ONVB01000218.1 GCA_900321145.1 uncultured Eubacteriales bacterium
ATCATAACAGGCGCGGCCGCATCCATGGTCGGAAAGCTTTCGCAGATACAGATAAGCGATGAGCAGATAAATACGATAGCTGTTCAGCTTGTGTCAGGCTATACAGCCTATGCTCAGCAAAACGGAAAGCCCGATCCCACAAAGCTCATGGATTCGTTCTCTGGATATATGTCCACGGATCAGGCTCAGGGGCTTATAATGAATTACGTGGGCTCGAGTCTTGATACCTCGGGACTTGAGGCGAAGATGGCTGAGACCATGGCCAAGTACTCGTCATCTCTTGCATCCGGACTCTCCTCGGGTATTCAGAGCATGATGCAGGCGGTTATGACCGAGCTCGGCAGCAGGATCCAAAAGAGCATGGAGAGCGCAATGGACGATATGGGACAGAAGTTCGAGGAGGCATTTACCTTTGATGAGGATGCTTTCTCCGAGGCGATAAAAATGAACATGTCCGAGCAGGAGATGAATGAGCTTTTTGCCACGATGATGTCCAAGGAGGTTGCAACCTACGAGAGCAACTTGAGGAAGCTTTCGTATGTGAGCGACGAGAAGCCGAATATGGTGACCATATATCCGAAGGACTTTGAGAGCAAGGGAAAGATAAAGGATATACTTGACGGATACAATGCCAGGATGCGTGTGGAGGACGAGGACAAGGTTATCGTCTACACTGATATAGTCGGAACCATGATGAGTTCGGTGACAGAGATAACAAATGCGATAAGCTATGTGCTGATCGCCTTCGTGTCTATCTCATTAGTCGTTTCGTCTATCATGATAGGAGTTATAACTTACATAAGCGTGCTCGAGAGAAGAAAGGAGATAGGTATCTTAAGAGCCATCGGTGCTTCGAAGCATAATATCTCACAGGTATTCAATGCCGAGACGTTTATAATAGGACTCCTTGCGGGTGTGCTCGGAATAGTGATAACGCTTATCCTGCTTGTGCCGGGAAATGCGATCATACATAACTTCACGGACCAGCCGCTCAACGCCGCACTACCGGTAAAGGGAGCGATATATCTCGTGCTCTTAAGTGTGGTACTCACACTTATCGGAGGCATCATACCTTCAAGAAAGGCTGCCAAGAGTGATCCTGTGGCGGCACTCAGAACGGAATAAAAGAAGTGAATATAAACGATCACATAAAAAGATCAGGGGCGATCAAATTGTCCCTGATCTTTTATCTTTATGCTATAGGATTGATAAACTGACTTTCGTAGTAGTAGTACATAGCTCTGTACTCTTCGCTGTTTCTGTCGCCTGCGTGGCCGTGAAGCTCATCAAAGTCCGAGTCGTCCGTGTTTCGCTTTACTACGTGCATGGCTATGTTCGAGGCATGAGCCGATATACGCTCTAAGCAGGTTGTTATGTCAAACAGCGTGATCCCGCCTTCTATGCCGCAGTCACCCTTTTGAAGTCTGTCAACATGATGTGAGCGTATCAGCTCCTTGAGTTTGTCGATAACCTCGGTAAGCGGCTCTGTCCTTGCGGCGAGTGACGGATCGTTTTCGAGGAAGGCGTTGAGCGAGGAGTGAACACTCTGTGAGGTGGCTGCGGTTATGCAGTACATCTCGTTCATTCCGTTCTTCGAGAACTTCAGGCCGCGCTCATGCATTTCCTTGGCGGTCAATGCTATGCTTATGCTGTAGTCACCGATCCGCTCAAAGTCGCTTATGGAGCCAAGGATCTCTGCTATCACATTTCTGTCCTCGGCATTGAGTCTGTTCTTGTTTATCTTGAGCAGGTAGGATGACAGTTCCGTCTCGCACCTGTCAAAGAAGGCTTCGTTTTCGTAGAGCCGGTCATAGAGCTCGGGACGATAGTGGGATATCATGTTCACCGAAGCGGAATAGCTTTCTTTAAGTCTCTCTATAAGCTCTCGCACGAGCTCTCGGCACTGAGTAAGTGCAACCGCAGGAGTTTTTAACAGCATGACATCGAGCTTTGAAAACCACTCGTCCACAGGCTGACTGTCGGTGTCCCTGACGATCTTTCTTGTAAGGCTGACCATGCCGTCGGTAAAGGGCAGCAGCACGAAGCTCATGATAAGGTTAAACAACAGGTGTATATTGGCTATGTCACCTCGGTTGACCGTGTTCGCGAACATCGGTATTCCCACCGTATAGTATATGGAATATATGACCAGCGAGAAGAATACGGCTCCGATTATGTTGAAAAGCAGGTAGGACAGCGACACACGCTTTGCCTTCTTGTTGGCTCCCACACTGCCGAGGATGATGGTCATACATTTGCCGATGTTCTGACCTATGATTATCGGAACAGCGGTAGCCATGGTCACTGAACCGGTTGCCGACAGTGCCTGCAGTATGCCGACGGATGCGCTGGAGCTTTGTATGATGGCCGTCAGTACAAGTCCTGCGAGTATACCTAAGAAAGGATTCTCAAATGAGGTAAAGAGCTTCTTGAAGCTGTCTGAGTCCTTAAGAGGAGCAAACACCTCTTCCATCCGGGTCATACCGTAGAAGAGGATACCGAGTCCCAAGAGTATGCCTGCAACATCCTTTGTCTTTTTCTTTTTGGAGAACATATGCATAGCCGCTCCGATCGCCGCGAGCATGGGGGCAAAGGATGCGGGCTTCAGCAATGTAAGTATGAGTGAACCCGAGCCTAAGTCGCCGAGTCTTAATATCTGGGCCGTTACCGTGCTTCCGACATTTGCGCCGAATACTACGGGAATGGCTGATGAAAGCTTCATGATACCGGCATTTACGAAACCGATAAGCATGATGGTTGTCGCCGCCGAGCTCTGTATGATGCCCGTAACGCCAAGACCTAAGCCCCAACCCTTAAGTCGGCCGGTGAGCTTGGATTTGCCGGTCGTGAGCTTCTCTAAGATTTTGGACAGCCCCGAACCGGCCAGCTTCTCCAAGGATGACCCCATAAGGTTCATACCGAACAGGAAGAGTCCCACGCCTCCTATAAGCTGAAGTATATCAATTATGTCCATATATTTACGCCTTTCGTGATAAAGTATGATCAGTCCCGGTAAGTAATACCGGCACTAACTAATAATTATACTATATCGATATGATAAAATACAATTATTTTGTTGGCAAAATACTTTTTTATGCGACGGTAAAGCGACTGAATGTGACGAAACAGCGACAGACCTCTGCGTGATGTTCTCGAAAAAGGCGATGGAATGTATCCATAAAGCTAATGTACTTGAAGAGAGGCTGTTATTAGAGTATAATACAACGATAATTGTTTAAAAAACGGGGCGCTGCCGGAGCTTTTGTGCTTGAAGGCGGCATCTGAAAAAGACGATCGTTTATTTAGCGGGAGTAAAGAAGATATGCGATATAATTACACTGTAAGGAAGAGAAAAAGCAGCCGTACGGCCTTCAGGATACTTGGATCGGTGTTCTTTGTTGTGGCGGCGCTTCAGTTTATCACGCTTATTAAGGGCTTTGCGAAGCATCCGATGCTGGCCGGTACATTTGCCGTGCTGCTCGGGACTTACGGACTGTATCTGATATACGGTTCCCTAAGGAAGGCTGCCTTTGATATAGTCTATCACTTTACGGAAGACGGACTTACCGTAGAGCACCATTACGGCGAGACATATTACGGTTATTCGGAGGATGCCGATCCGCGCGTGGAATTCGTCACGATGGTGATAGCGGATGAGGCGGGCGTGTTTTATCTCTTAAATGTAAAGACTTCAAAGGAGGCTTTTGTCATACCTTTTACCATGAAGGGTGAGCTGTGTTCGAAGATATACGAATTTGTAGACTCGCGACTCCCGAAGAAGAGTGAGGATTAGCGGATGACCTACGGTGAGAGACTTCAGGGGATGAAGGAAATCCCTTTTGCAAAAGA
>ONVB01000216.1 GCA_900321145.1 uncultured Eubacteriales bacterium
AGCTCAAACTCCTTATAAGAAAGCTCCACAAGCTCTCCGTCAACCTTGAGGGTATGTCCCGTGGTATCGAGCTCTATGCCGCCGTCGACAACCTTTCCATCTTCCTCCTTCGAAGAAGTTCTTCGAAGCAGAGCCTCAACTCTTGCAACAAGGACTTTGGGAGAAAACGGTTTTGTCACATACTCATCCACGCCTAAGGAAAAGCCTTTAAGCTCATCCCTCTCATCACTCTTTGCCGTGAGCATCATGATCGGAACCTCCGACACTCTCCTTATCTCCTCCGCAACTCCGTAACCGTCAAGCTTCGGCATCATGACATCGAGTATAATGAGGGAGAACTTCCCCGCAGAGTAAAACATGGATACAGCTTCCTCTCCGTCACCGGCTTCCACCACCGTGTACCCCGCTTTGACAAGAAAGTCCTTGATCAGCTTCCTCATCCTGCTCTCATCATCTACTACAAGAATCTTTATACTGTCCATACCAATCGGCCTCCGCTTTTTTATAATACTATCTTAAGTATGTCGATTATAGCACCGTTTTTTGTATATTCTGTGAAAAACCGCAACCGGATCACGGTTTTATCCCGAGCTCCTCCTCCCGCTGTCTGATAGCGGCTTCCCGGGCGTTCAATTCCTCCTCCCAGGAGGAATACTTGTTCAGTACCTTGTCCTCGGCATTAAAATAACCGAGATTATCACTCGTGATAACTATCCAGAACATCCCTATGATTATCACGATCAAAGCGATCATAAATATAACCATCTTCGATGATCTTTTCCTGATCTCGGTATTTTCTTCCTTCGTCTTATCATAATTTGCGGACAGCATCACGTACTGAGGAGATTCCGTCACCTTCGCCTGTGCTGCCCTTTTCCCCGCAACGGGAACATAAGGGACCTCAGCGTCCGGAGCAAGAGCCTTGATGTAGGCTCTCAATTCGTGCATAAAATTAAGACCGACCGGAGTAGTAAAATACTTCCTCTCGGCCAGCTTAATGTAAATATTCTGCATCTGCGCCGCATTTCCCGAATCAAGCCTGTCCTTTATCTTGGAAATGTATTCAAGCTCCTTCCTCGCCTTTGCCGCGTCCACGCGCGAGTCAAACCTGTATCCGCCTACAACAGTAATATCATTCGACGATGCACTTGTTCCTGTCTTTTCATCCATAAAACCTTAATCTATAGTAAGCTGGATGCCCTGCTCACTGCATATGTTCTTAAGCTCGTCATTGTACTTATCCAGTGTTTCATAAGCTTCATCGATCAGATTCTGCGCCTGGTTTAAGTACTCCGGATTGGAATCCTCTATAGCCGTAACCACCATCTTCATGGCACTGTACTGCTTTTCCACACTCTGTCTGGTCAGATCCTTCAAGGTCTTAACCTCAGCGCTCTCAGCCTCTATGGCATCAAGCGCATTTATATAGCTCTGAAGGGCCGGCATCGCCGAATCCTTTAAGTTCATCATCATCTCTTCGGACTTAAGCTTATCGGCAACAGCCTTGTTATATATATCTATGGCCTTGTCTCTGTCCGCAGAGATAGCCGGAAGCTTCTCTCCCACAAAAGAAAGCACCTCCTGCTGAACCCCGGAACCGGAAGAAGTCTCCGCCTGCGCGGTAGTAGTCCCGTCATCAGTTTTGCTCTTCCCGCATCCGGTAAAAAGCACCGAAAATGCCATAACCCCTGCCACAAAGAGAACATCTCTTTTCCTGATATTGCGATCACCTGTCTTCATATTGCGTCCCTCTCCTTTAAAATAACTATATGTAGTGTATTTTACCCCAAAACGCCAGATTATACAACTATTATATAATCCTTTTTTTCGTTCTCTTCATGTATTTTTTAAGCTCCTCCTCGTGCGAGGAAACATAAGCTTCGTAGAGCTCCGGCCTTATCTGCTTTGTCCTCATAAGGGACTGTTCGAAGCGCCAGTCGGAAATGTTCTGATGATGTCCCGAAAGCAGCACCTCCGGCACCGTAAGTCCCCTGTACTCCGGCGGTCTCGTGTATTGAGGATATTCCAAAAGCCCATCCGTAAAGCTCTCATCGAAGGCGCTCTCGTCCGAGCCCAAAACCCCCGGTACCAGTCTCGAGACCGCATCGATTATCATCATGGCCGGCAGCTCACCGCCGGTCAAAACAAAATCTCCTATCGATACCCTGTCAGTGACGACGAGCTCTATCGCTCTTTCATCTATACCCTCATAATGACCGCAGAGCAGCACCACATCCTTTTCTCCGGAGAGCTCCTCCGCCATGCGCTGGTCAAAGGTTCTCCCCACGGGAGTCATCAGCAGAACTCTCGGTCTGTCGGTCCCGCCTTTGCTCACTATGATATCGCGCACATGCTCATAGCATGTCACAACGGGATCGGGAGCCATGAGCATTCCCGCTCCTCCTCCGTAGGTATAATCGTCCACATGCCTGTGCTTATCCTTAGAAAAATCTCTTATATCATAGGTGTTAAGCCCTATGATCCCGTTGTCTATAGCCCTTTTTGTTATGCTCTCCGAAAGACCGGCCCTTACCGTCTCCGGAAAAAGAGTCATCACATGAAAATCCATCTAATCGATCAGTCCTTTCATCATATGAACTGTTATGATCTTATTCTCTATATCCCTGTTTAAAACACAATCGGGTATGACCGGAAGAAGCACCTGTTTTCCGTCATCCATGGTCACTTCATATACATCGTTTGCACCGGTCTTTAAGACGTCCTTTAAGATGCCGATATGATTGCCATCCTCATCCACGACATCGGCTCCGAGCACATCAGCTATATAGTACTCCCCCTCCTTTAAGGGCACCGCATTTTCCCTGGTCACATAAAGGTCCAGTCCTTTAAGGGGTTCCACATCCTCTATCCTGTCAAGTCCCTCGAACTTTAGTATGACCAGATTCTTGAAAAATCTGCACGAGGTACATTTTAATTCCTTTACACCGTCTTTTTTTCTGACAAAACAGCCTTTAAGCTTCTTGAATCTCGCAGTATCGTCCGTAGTCGGGAAGACCTTTACTTCTCCCTTAAGTCCGTGAGTATTATTGATCACGCCGATCCTGAATTCGTTCTCCATTAATCCTCCTAAAAAATAATCCCCGGGGAGGATTCTCCCGGGGATACCAATTACTTGATGTCAACAACTACCTTTTTGTCACCCTTTAAAGCTGCTGCTCTGACCACGGTACGGATAGACTTTGCTATCCTACCCTTCTTACCGATAACCTTACCCATATCGTCGGGGGCTACCTTAAGATCAACCAATAGTGTTCCGTCTGCTTCTTCGGTCTCCGTCACAACAACCTGGTCCGGGTAATCTACAAGGGATTTAGCGATAAACTCAACTAATTCTCTCATATACAGCTCCTCCCATTACTTCTCAATACCTGCAACCTTAAGAAGCTTTGCAACAGTATCAGTAGGCTGTGCTCCGTCATTTATCCACTTCTTAGCAGCCTCTGCATCAATCTTGATATCAGCCGGCTCCTTGTTCGGATCATAAGTACCGATTTCCTCGATGAATCTTCCGTCTCTCGGAGATCTCGAATCAGCAACTATAACTCTGTATATAGGGTGCTTCTTGTATCCCATCCTTCTGAGTCTGATCTTTACTGCCATCTTTTTCACCTCCTTCTTTAACCAAGCAACGATTATTTCCTATCCCAGTCCAAATGGCAGCTTGAAGCCCCGCTTCTTACCGCTCATCATACCTGACATCTGCTTCATCATCTTCCTGGACTGTTCAAATTGCTTTAATAATTTATTTACATCACTTATATCCACGCCGGCACCGTCAGCTATACGCTTCTTCCGGCTCGGATTGATGATATCGGGGTTTGAACGCTCCTTCGGCGTCATGGAATGTATGATCGCCTTAGGCATCTTTAATGCGTCGTCATCTATCTCTATATCCTGAAGCTTCTTGTTTCCCGAGAAGCCCGGGAGCATGTTGAGTATATCGGACAAGCCGCCCATCTGCTCCATCTGTTCCATCTGATCGAGGAAATCGTTGAAGTCGAAGGATGCCTTCTTAAGCTTCTCCTCCATCTCCTTTGCCTTCTCCTCATCTATGGCAGCCTGAGCCTTCTCTATAAGACTCTCCACATCACCCATGCCGAGTATGCGGCTTGCCATACGATCCGGATGGAAGGGTTCGAGATCCGTAAGCTTCTCTCCCATACCCGCATACAGAATGGGTTTTCCGGTAACAGCCTTGATCGAGAGAGCCGCACCGCCTCGCGTGTCACCGTCAAGCTTTGTCAGGATGACACCGTCGATCCCTATCCTGTCGTTAAAGGTCGTAGCTACATTTACGGCATCCTGTCCGGTCATGGCGTCTACCGTAAGTATCGTCTGATTGACCGTAACCGACTCCTTGACTCTTACCAGCTCCTCCATCATCTCCTCATCTACATGGAGACGACCTGCGGTATCTATAAATACTGTATTCAAGTCATTCTTCTTCGCATGCTCTATAGCAGCCTTTGCTATGTCTGCGGGAGCTTTATCGGTTCCCATCTCGAAGACGGGCACACCCACCTTCTCACCGTTCACCTGCAGCTGCTTTATAGCCGCCGGGCGGTATACATCACAGCCGACAAGCAGGGGGCGTCTGCCCTTATTTTTCATCTGTCCCGCAAGCTTTGCAACCGTGGTTGTCTTACCGGCACCCTGCAGACCGCACATCATGATGACCGTGATCTCATTTGAAGGAAGAAGCGCTATCTCCGTTATGGTGTCTCCCATAAGCTTATCCATCTCTTCCTTAACGATCTTGATGACCATCTGTCCGGGATTAAGTCCCTTTAAGACTTCCTCGCCTACCGCTCTCTCGGACACCGCGTTGATAAACTGCTTTACGACCTTGAAGTTGACATCGGCCTCAAGCAGCGCACGCTTAACCTCTTTCATGGCCTCCTTGACATCGGCCTCGGTTATGGCGCCCTTGCTCCTGAGCTTCTTGAACACGCTCTGTAATTTATCTGTTAAGCTGTCAAATGCCATATATACTTCCTTTTTGCTCTCCCACTTTACAAACGGGATGAATATCCAATCCTATAACTGTTCCAAAAGCTCTTCAAGCTTCTTTCTGATGCTGTCCGAGGTCTCCTCCTGCATCATCTCCGTGACAAGCTCTCTTGCCCTTTCAAATCTGCTTACCAGGCCGAGCTTTTCTTCATACTCCTCAAGCTGTGCGTCGCATCGCTTTACCATATCATATATACCCTGGCGTGATATCCCGTATATCTCCGCCGCCTCGGTATAGGACATATCATCCTCAACCACATCACGGTATACGGCTCTTCTCTTCTCTGTCAAAAGCTCACCGTAAAAGTCAAATAATAACGATTTCCTGACGAATCTTTCCATCTGTTTCCGATACTCACCAAACCACGCCGGAATACCCGGCAGACACACAACTTTGCACATAATACTATAAAAGGAAGAGGCTGTCAAGTATTTTTTCTTGACAACCTCTTCCTTTATCATATCAATCCGTAAAATGCATTAATCGTTCGTGAAATCCTTTAATGCCATCATCTGATCATACAGATACCATGCACCCTTTACATTTATGAATCTGAAGGTAACCTCAGGGAACTTATTGACCTTGTTGCCCTGCTTGTTCTTCATGGTTCCGTTCACACGCATCCTTATATCAAAGGCTTCTTTGATGGTTGTGGTCTTGCCCTGTGACATCTTGATAGTATCCTCGAGCTGGTCTATCTCACTCTTGGATATCTCCTTCTTCTCAAGTATGTCATACTTATCAATATGTGCCTCAGAGAGACTGTTCAGGTAATTCTCCGCCGTTCCGAGATTGGTTATAAGGTACGGAGGAAGAATAGCCTTGAGCTTCTCCGTGTCCTTCTCGTTGACTGCGACAACAAACTCATCCATTACCGCCTCGGGAGACTCAAGTCCGTCCGTTTTCAGGAGAACATTTACAAAAAGGTAGTACACTCCAAATGCTATGGCTGCCAAAACAAGTATCTTGGCCACGGTACCGATAGCACCCGCTCCTTTTCTCTGTCTCTCATGTCTCTTTGCAGCCTCGTATTCCTTAAGCTGGTTCTTGGACATGGATACCGGGAGTGAACCTCCGCCGTATGCATCAGCTTCAAGATCTGCATATTCATCCGAATTATCGAGCAGACTTGTAAGTCCTGTTCCCTGACCTACCGTATGACCTGTGGAGTGCGATGGGATCTTCCTCTTCGCATCCTTATCTTCCTTAAGTGTGAGGCCCGAACCTCCGGTTACTATAGTTGCGCCACACTCCGGGCAGCTTCTTGCGTCATCCTCAACATACGCTCCGCATGCATGACATTGCTTCATGTAATCCGTCTCCCTTCTGAACGTTTATAAAAAACTTGTGCAAAGTATATCACTTATCCTGACCATCTTCAAGCATTTTTGTTTCGTTGTCCTCAAGCATTTTCGAAGCTTTTTCAAGCTTTTCGTCGTAGGTATCGGAGAATATCCTGCCTATCCATAAAAATACATAGAACAGCACCGGTACAACCATCAGAAGCACCAGACAACCCAGGAAATACTTGCTTCCCGTAACTCCCGTCACCACCACTGCAACGATAAGAGCTGCTATGATGACCAGGCAGACCACGGCCATTATCCTGAATATAAGCTTTCCCTGAAGCTTTTTTATATAATTATCCTGTTTCTTTTCCATATCACTACTCATATCTTAACGCATCTATCGGGTTCAGATTTGCGGCCTTCACCGAAGGTATAAGTCCGAACACAACTCCTATTATGGTTGAAAATGCAACGGACACGGCAATGGCAGCACCGCTTATGGCCACCGGTACGGCAGCTACATTGGAGATAAGGTAGGCAAGTCCGATACCGCCCGCTACTCCGATAAGTCCTCCAAGACTTGTCAAAACTGCCGCCTCAGTAAGGAACTGTCCGAGTATCACGCCCTTTCTGGCACCCAATGCCTTCTTCAAGCCTATCTCCCTTGTTCTCTCGGTCACGGACACGAGCATGATATTCATAACGCCTATACCGCCGACCAGAAGAGATATGCTGGCTATCCATATAAGCTGCTGAGATGTAGACTGGCTCACCTGCTGCATCTGCTTAGCCTTCTCTAAGAGATCCTGACTCTTATACTTGAAGTTGGCCTCCTCACTGTCACCGCCTTCTCCGGATGGTGTCTCACTCTTGGCTCCGATGTACTCATTCAGTATATCCGCGGACTTTTTTCCCGCCTCGGTGATATCATCCGTACTCCTCGGCTTAATGATCACATTATACGGCTCGTCGAAACCGTATACCATGGGCCAGTTCGTATCCGGCAGGAAGAGTCTTCCCGCCGCACTGTCCCCGTAGTAGGTCTGCCAGTCCTGGAGACTGTTGATCTTCGGTGCAAATGAATCAAGCTGCTTTACAACTCCTATTATGACGTAAGGGTCGCCCTTTATCTCTATGGTCTTTCCTACGGGATTTTCTCCGCCGGTTATGGAGGACGCCGCCGCATCATCGAGAACCACAAACTTCTTATACTCGTCGTAGTCCCTGTCCACGAACATCCTGCCCCTTGTCACGGTATAGCCCGCCAGCTGCATATAGTCCCTGTCGGCACCTATCACGGTTATACCGTTTACCGCATTGCTCTCATAAGTAACTCCGTTATACATGGAGCCGTATCTGTAGGAAGCCACTGCGGTGACCTCCTCAACGGCAAGGATGTCCTCCTTTACCTTATCGTTGATAACCTTCACTCCCGAAGAACCGTAATCACCCGAGGCATAGTCCCAATCGCCCTGCTTCAGCTTGATCTCCACGACATTGTTGCCGGAACCGACCAGGTTCTCCTTGATCTGCTCCGCTGTTCCCTTGATGGTGGAAACTATGGCTATGATCGCGGCTATACCTATAATTATACCGAGCATGGTAAGCAGTGATCTTAACTTATGTGCCCATATACCCTGAAATGATAATCTTATATTCTCAATCATCTTTACTTTCCTTTAATCACCTATAATGCATATGTCTCTTTAACGCTGCTGTGTCCCGTCATGCTAATAAGAATACAGATCTTCCACATTGCCTTCCTTGGTATTTACACCCTCTACGGCATCGGCGAGGTACGGAAATGCGACAAAGTCATCATAATCAAGTCCTTCGAGGATCTCCATCATGCTTCCGCCGATTATCTTACCTGTCTTAACATAGGTCTTTTCGAGCTTTCCGTCCTTACCCCTCTTCAAGACATAGTAGTTATTTCCGTCCTTGGATATAAATGCACTCATAAGGCAGAGATTACCATTATCGCCTTCTTCGCTCGGGAATGTAATCTCCATATACATGTTAGGCTGAAGCTCTCCCGTATCATCCATCACCGCTATCTTCACGGGATAAAATGTCTCGAGCTTCGAGCTGTAATTCATATTATTTGTTGCCGGGAAAAGAGATATCTCGGAAATCTTGCCCTCATAGCTCATTCCGTTGTCCCAGCAGGTAAGGTTGACCGTATCTCCCACCTTGACCTTCTTCATGGAGAGCTCTCCTATGCTTGTGCTGACCACATAACCCGAATCACCTGATATGGTTATGATAGGATTACCTTCCGATATAGCTTCGTTGGGATCCAAAACACTCTTCACGGTTCCGTTAAAATTCGCATAGACCTCACCGTTATTGGTCTGGAACTCAAGCATCTCATACTCGACCAGCTTGAGCTGGTATTCTATCTCAAGGGTTTTAATCTCTCTTTGCTTATCTGCTATAGCTTCCGCGAGTTCCTCCTTGGTATAGGTAATCTCAAAGTCTTCGTCATCGTCGAGATCTTCATCGTAGTCATCAGGCTCCTCCTCCGTCGTGGCCTCTGTCGGTGCCTCGGTGGGCGCTTCCGTAGGTGCCTCGGTCGGTGCCTCTGTTGGTACTTCCGTCGGCGCTTCGGTCGGTGCTTCGGTCGATGTATCCGTCGACGTGTCTGTCGATGTATCTGTCGGATTCTCTGATGAGTTCTCCGACGATTCCTCTGTCGATGCTTCCGTGGATGCTTCTGTCGACTCACCCGGCTCTATAAACGGATTTTCCGTTGACTGCTCCGTGGTATTCTCTGTCGTCTTCTCGGTTGTAGGCTCTTCCGTGGTAGGTTCCTCGGTCGTGGGTTCTTCCGTGGTAGGTTCCTCGGTCGTCGGCTCTTCGGTCGTATTCTCGACAGGAACAACCTTGTAAAGCTTGTCGAGCTCATTTTTGGCCATCTCCCACTCGGACCTTGAAAGCTCGACATCCGCAAGCTCACTCTCGAGCTTCAGCTTCTGCTGGGTGGTATCATATACGAGGAGCAGATCTCCCGCCTTCACGGTGTCTCCCTCGGCTACCTTTATCTCATCCACTACAGACTCTCTTCCGCCGTATACCCTCTGCTCCTTGCTTAAGGATACGGATCCGGTAAGCGTCTCATCATCGCCCCACATATTTGAGTTATATGCTATGGAGCTTACGGGGTAGACATCGACTACCTTCTTCTCCTGATTCTTTATCTTCAGCTTGTGAAGACCGTAGTACGAACCGGCCACAACAGCCGCGGAGACAACAAGGGCTATAACAACCTTAATCGGTTTCTTCATTACCATCTGCCTCCTTTATCTCGTCACTGTAATCTGTATCCGCATTTTCTTCGATATGATCGTTTACGTCATTTTCATCCGATTCCGCAACAACTGCCTGATCCGTTTCTTCGGCCACCGGCTGAGTTTCTTTCGAGGTTTTAACTCCGTCACCCTCCAAAAGCTCACCGTCGATTATCCTGACTATCCTTCTTGCCCTTTGGGCTACCTCATAGGAGTGCGTGATCATAATGATCGTCGTACCCTGTTCATGAAGCAGATCAAAGAGCTCCATTACCTGCTCACCGGACTTTGAATCAAGAGCACCGGTCGGCTCATCGGCAAGAAGTATCTTAGGCTCACCCACCATAGCTCTCGCTATGGCAACCCTCTGCTTCTGACCACCGGAAAGCTGTGTCGGCTTAAAAGACACGCGGTCAGAAAGGCCTACCATATCGAGCATCTTTAAGCTTCTTTCCTTCCTTTTTCTCTTCGGCACACCGGCATACTGAAGCGGCAGACCTACATTATCCAAAGCCGACTGTCTCGGAAGCAGATTAAAGTTCTGGAAGACAAAGCCTATCTCCTTGTTTCTTATCTTGGATAAAGCCCTGTCCTTAAGGCTTCCTATGTCATGTCCGTCGAGCATATATAAACCCTCTGACGGCTTGTCGATACAGCCTATGATATTCATCAATGTAGACTTACCCGAACCCGAAGGGCCCATGATGGCTACATATTCTCCCTCATCTATCTGAAGGTTGATGTCCTTCAGAACGGGGACCTCCATGCTTCCCTGGAGGTAATTCTTATATATTCCGCTTAATTCCAAAAGCATAAATATTCACCTCTTAGGATCACATATCAAGGCTCTCGCCCGAAAGATCCACATCTTCCTCTGTGCTGTCCTCTTTCTCACCGTCATCTGTCTTATCTTCCGGCAGTACTTCCTCGATGGTCATCTCACCCTCGGGTATATCATCCGGGTTTACTTCATCATCGGATGCATCATCCGAGTATTCCTCATCTTCATTCTCACCCGCGAAAGGATCGTCATCGAAGCCTTCATCGTTATAATAATCCTCTCCCATATCGTCTTCGTCGGAACCGCCGTTTTCGAAGGGATCGTATGTCTCATACTGAAGAACATCATCATAATTCTTGGTCGCTGTCATACCAACCTTGATCCTGTCCTCGGGGAACGCGATATAGTCCTTTGCAGTAAGTCCGGAAAGGATTTCATACTTCATATTTTCTTCGTCATACTCTCCGACGGAAACCGCTCTCTTCTCTATCTTTCCTTCAGCGTCCTCAGCCCACACGAAGAAGCCGCCGGCCTCATCGGTGACTATATACATATCATCAAGCCAGAGTCCGCTCTTTACCTCGCCCTGACCCATATCAGGCTCTACATATACATGCTGCCCGAGCAAAAGGCCGTCTATCGAATCGATATCTACATAGAAGGGATACTTGGTAGTGGTTTCTCCGCCGCCACCGTAATAGCCGTAATCGTTGTTATTTCCGTTGTCAGGATGCTCGAGGTCGATCTCGCTTATCGTACCGGTCCAGACAGTATCTTCTCCGATCCTCGGCTTGATGACAACCCTGTCTCCCACCGACATGCTTCTGATATTGGTCTCATCCCCCGTAGCCTTGACTCTGTACTGTCCCTTGGCCATGATCTTGATAAATGTATCGGGATCCTCGGAGCTGTAATCATAATTATAGTTATCACCGTTGTTGTTATTGTTGTTGTTTGCTTCGTTCTTGATCTCTTTGATGATACCGTTCATAGGTGAAAGAACCACATTGTCTTCCATGGCAGCCTTCTGTCTGTCTATCTCAAGCTGCTTTGCGGACACATCATAGTTATACTGGTTCAGCTGAGCCTGCAGGCTCTGGATCTGTGCAGTATATCCGAGCTTACTGTCAGCCGGCGCCTCGTCACGCTCCTTCGCAAGCTGGGCTATCTGCTGGGTAGCTATCTGGATACTGTTGTTGACGCTGGTAAGCTCAAGCTCAAGCTGCTTTAACTTAAGGTCCATCTCGTCCATGTCGTACTCAAAGAGCTTATCACCCTCCTTGACCTCCTGCTCGACAGTAACGAAAACCTCCTTGATCTTTAATTCTCCGTCCTTCTTCACAGACTGCGTTGCCTGTGCCTCGACAGTGCCCATGTATCTGTTGTCAAAGCTTGCCGCTCCGCCGGTGAGCATATCCACCGACTCAACATACACATACTCCACCTTTTCATTTTCGGTCTTCTTGTCCGATACATAACGCCATACGAAATAACCGGCTCCGCCGAGTATGGCCAGTACCAGAATGGTAATAAATACTTTAGTTCCTGTCTTCATTTTATGCCTCTCTTTTCTTCAAGCGCTCCAGGCGCTCTTTTATATATATCTCATGCCCAAGGTCTCCGGGCCGGTAGAAGTTCTCACCTACCAGCTTGTCGGGCAGATATTGCTGTTTCACAAAATGCTCCGGATAGTCATGTGCATACATATACCCGGGTGCATCCGCATCCTTTGAACCCGGCACACGGATATTTTTCAAGTGTCCCGGCACCGCGCACTCATCGGTATTCCTTACAGCCTCCAAGGCTTCGTCTATCGCAAGGTACACGGAATTACTCTTTGGCGCCGTGGCTACGTAGCATGCTGCCTCCGAAAGGATGATCCTCGCTTCGGGAAGCCCAATCCTCTCACATGCCTGCGCACAGGCCGTTGCTACAACTATAGCCTGCGGATCGGCAAGGCCCACATCCTCGCAGGCGCAGATCATGATCCTTCTGGCTATAAACTTTATATCCTCACCTGCCGAGAGCATCTTGGCCAGGTAATACACACAGGCATCGGGATCGGATCCTCTCATGCTTTTTATAAAGGCAGATATTGTATCATAATGATTATCTCCCTCCTTGTCATAACGGAGGATTCTCTTCTGGATACACTCCTTTGCCACCTCTGTATCTATCGGGATCCTGCCTGTCTTTTCATCTCTCGGCGTGGAAAGTATGGCAAGCTCGACCGCATTTAGCGCAGGTCTCGCATCTCCCTCCGAGCAGCCCGCAAGATAGCTTACCGCCTCATCGGTGATCTCCGCATCATAGGATCCCATGCCCTTTTCCTCGTCATACACAGCACGGCGGATAAGCTTCTCTATATCCTCCTTCTTAAGAGGCAGCAGCTCAAACAGCGTGGATCTTGATACAAGAGCCTTGTTCACCTCAAATAGCGGATTCTCGGTAGTCGCCCCTATCAGGGTAACGGTCCCGTCCTCCACATAGGGCAGCAGAAAGTCCTGCTGCGCTTTGTTGAAACGGTGTATCTCGTCTATAAACAGTATTGTTTTTTTTCCATACATGGCGGAAGCGTCCTGCGCTTCCTTCACCGCATTTTCAATATCCTTCTTCCCGGAGGTTGTAGCGTTGAGCTCCTTGAAATCGGCGCTTGTAGTGTTGGCTATCACATATGCAAGCGTGGTCTTGCCCGTCCCGGGAGGACCGTAGAGAATGATCGAGCCAAGCTTGTCGGCCTTGATCAGACGGTACAAAAGCTTCCCCTCGCCCAGCAGGTGTTCCTGGCCGACAACCTCCTCAATACAAGAGGGGCGAAGTCTCCTTGCGAGCGGTGACTGCCCCTTCATGTTCTCCTTTTTCATGTATTCAAAAAGATCCATAGCTTCTAAGTCAATCCCATCTTTTTGATAAGCCCGTCGAACTTGACTATGTCAATAGGCTTACAAATATACTCTTCATAATCGTCGCTTGCGTAATTCTTGTCAAAGCCCTCATCAAGCGCACTGATCATAATAACCTTACATCTCTTGTCTCTCGAAAGCCCGAGCTTTCTCTCCGCATCCCTGATGGACGCAAGAGCCTTATAACCATCTATCTTCGGCATCATAATATCAAGGCATACAAGGTCAAAGCCTTCCTTACTCTCGGCAGCATTTACAAACTCATTGACGCATGCAATACCGTCGGATGCGAGATGAACCTCGCCATACTTGGCTAAAAGCTTCTGCATAAACTTGCTGCTCGCTATATCGTCTTCAGCTACAAGAACCTTCATAACTATACGCCTCCCGCTTTTATTAAATCAAACAATCTGTCAAGATAGTCCATATATTCCTCTTTAAATGAACGCTTAAGTGTACTTACTCTTCTGTTCTGTATGTGCATAAGAAATACTCCCCTCACAGTGTCAGCAAGCTCCTCTGGAGTGAACTCTGCCCTGATCTCGCCTGCCTTTATTGCCTCCTCGAAAAGACTGCGCAAAAAAAGGCTTCTGCCGGATATGCACTCGGCTATCTTGTCCCTTGTGGCATGATTATGCAGCAGCTCCTCATAATGCAGCGACAGAGTCGACATGGCATAATAGCTTTCATAGTAGGTAGTATATGCCTCAAAGAAAGCCTTTATCCTGTCGATATTGCTCACCTGCTTCGCCATGACGGTGCTCATGATACCGCTGTCGAACCTTACATAATAATCCACGACCTCACTCAACACCTCGTCGACACTGCCAAAGTATCTGTAGATAAGCTCAACAGGCATATTTTCCTTGGCTGCAAGAGTTTCCGTCGAAAGTGAGAAAAGCCCCGAGTCACTGATTATTTCTATTGCAGCTGCGACAAGTCTGTCCTTGCCGGATACAAAGCTTTCTCTCAACGCAGATTACCTCCGTGCAATACATATTAAGTACAGTCAGCTGTCAACACACACCGTTTATTTTATGCGTTTTAGAAGAGTTTGTCAACAGTACGGCGTTGTTTCATAACAAGTTCACATTCTGCCGTTCAGGCTTACGGGAAGTGTTATAACCCTGTCCGCTTTAAGTCTGTGCGACAAATGCAATTAATAAAACATATACAAAAAGAAATCAGCCACCTCATTCTTTCAAATGTGGTGGCTGTAAAGCGTCAAGTAAACTTTATGATTAACGAACCAGAGTTACGTTTGTAGCCTGAGGGCCCTTCTCGCCGTCAACTACATCAAACTCAACCTGCTGATTCTCCTCTAAGGTCTTGAAACCTTCCATATTGAGACCTGAGTAATGTACGAATACATCCTTGCCGTTCTCATCTGTAATGAATCCATAGCCCTTCTGGTTGTTGAACCACTTTACTGTTCCCTTTGTCATGATAATTCCTCCAAATGCTTTAAAACTTCGTGTCCCCATTTTTTGACACAACAAATAAAATATCACATCGGGGCTCTTTAGTCAAGCATTTATAGAGTAATATTTTTTGCTTCGGGATCGTAGAAATACACCTCATCAGACAGGTAATCCGTGTCACTTAACACCTCCCTGTTGACCTCTCTCACAAGGTCCTTGAGGAAGCTCTTCCCGGGTGTGTTATACGCCGGAAGGATTATAATCTCATGGATACTCGAGGGTAGAATATAGAAGCCTTCGGGGAACTTCTCCGCGAACTCATCCACAACCTCTCTGTAAAGTATGGCCGAAGCGCCGTTTACGCATATCTTATTTGTCACCACATATGCCTGCGTCTCGAACTCTCCGTCAAGCATAACACCCGTACTTCTGCTTATAAGCTCGTCCATCTTGAATATCTTCGGCGGAAGAAGCCTCTTCGTGTTCTCGAGCGCTTTCTCGAAAAGCTCTTCCTTGCTTATCCCCCACTCGCTTAAGTCCTCGTTGGTAAGCGGTGTGGATGACAGTCCCGTCTCATCAAGATTAACCACATATCTCGCCATGATCGCAAGGTCGTGGAACTTTATATAGGGGCAGTCCTTAAGAAGCTTTCTGTTGTCCCTGTAGTTGACCAGCTTCACGACAACCATATCTCTCGACTTTCTCTTTTCGAAGCTGCCGATGGATGTCTCTATTATATTCTGTCTTATATCCTTATACTCTTTCGCTATATCTCTCAGTACGCACTCGAGCGTGCTTCCGTCCGAGTACCTCGCATAGTAATACTCGAGGTAGATATTCGGAGCCACTGCCTCACCCTTTTCCCTGATCAGAAGCCCCGTGCATACCACTCCGTTATTCTTTTCCACCGTCTTGACCGATACGCTTTCCGTATCTATATCCGGAAGGTATTCCGTTATACCCTCCCTTACCTTTTCCGTAAATTCACTGAAAATCAATGCGTTTTCTCCTCCTGTTTTATACTATATGGAGGTATGTAAAATGCACTTAAAAAGGCATATCCCAAATGCATTCTGCAAGAAGATTTGCGAAAAGCAAGTTTTTATGGAAAATGTACTGTACAAAAAATGTGTTATATGGATTTTTGCAAAAAGCATAAGTGCTCAAGCCTTCAAGGAGAAGTTTGAAGGCCTGAATACTTATATGAATTATCGTTTAGGAATATCCGGGCGAATGCCCGGTTGATGTGCAGATATGATTATATTACAGCCCGCTGCCGTAAGTCAAACAAAATCTTTCAAAAACTCTATGAAGCTGTCCATTTCCTCGTCGGTTCCGATGGTTATGCGCAGGAAATCATCGGTCCTCGGTCTGTCGAAATACCTTAGGATTATCCCTCTTTCCCTCGCCGCGGTAAATATCTCCTTCGCAGGCTTTTCCTTATGGGAAGCGAAGACGAAATTTGCCTTTGACGGAAGAACCTTAAATCCGAGCTCCTCTAAAGCCTTTGTCGTACGCTCTCTGGTCGCAACAACCTTGGCTACCTGCTCTCTGAAATACTCCTCGTCGGCAATACTTGCGGTACCGAGTATTATGGATGGCATGTTCATGGTATATGAATTATAGGAATACTTAACATCGCTCAAATATTTGATAAGCTTCTCCTGTCCTATGGCATATCCTATCCTTATACCCGCCATGGATCTCGACTTCGAGAAGGTCCTTACCACGAGCAGATTGTCATACTCGTCTGTCAGAGGAAGAGCCGTCTCACCTCCGAAATCAACATAAGCCTCATCGACTATGACCACAACATCCCTGTTCGCCTCTATTATCTCCCTTACGCTTTCAAGGGGAAGAGAGATTCCCGTAGGCGCATTCGGATTCGGGAAGATCACGCCTCCGTTCCCGCACTTATAATCCTCCGGGCGTATCCTGTAGTCCTCATCGAGAGGAACCGTCTTATAAGGTATGTGGAGCATATCGGCCCACACATCATAGAAGGAGTAGGTCACATCCGGAAACAGTATGGCCTTATCGGAATTAAAGAAGCTCATAAAGCTCATGGCCAGTACATCGTCCGAGCCCACTCCGACAAACACCCTGCTTTTGTCAACTCCGTGATAATCGGCGATCGCCGACACAAGCATATCCGCCGCCGGATCCGGATAGAGCTTCAGCCTGCTCATATCAAGCTTAGCCTCCAAAACCTTCGGTGAAGGCGGATAAGGATTCTCGTTCGTATTCAGTTTTATCAGATTGTCCATCTTAGGCTGCTCACCCGGCACATAGGGTACAACCTTTCTTACATTTTCTTCCCAATTACCCATAATTATACCTCTCTATCATCCTTCGCACCGCATACATTCGTTTGCAATGTCATTCCGAGGACGCAGTCCGAAGAATCTTTAAATCGTGTTTCCTACGCGACAGCAAAGTACAGCAGCAGTATCGCTCCGAGCACTATCCTGTATATACCGAACGCAGTAAAGTCGTGCTTCCTTATATAACTCATCAGGAATCTGATAACGAGCACGGATACCAAAAATGCGGTGACGGAACCCACGAGCAAAAGCGCAAGCTCTCCCGCCGAGAAGGCAAAGCCGAACTTCACAAGCTTGATGAACGAAAGTCCGAACATGACCGGAACCGCAAGGAAGAAGGTAAACTCTGCCGCGGCCACCCTCGACACACCCAAAATAAGCGCTCCGATTATGGTCGCACCCGACCTTGATGTCCCCGGTATGATGGAAAGCACCTGGAAAAGTCCTATATACAATGCGGTAAGGTATGTTATATCTCCTACCTTCTTTACCGAAGGGGTTCTGGTCTTGTTCCAGCGCTCCACTACTATAAATACTATACCGTAGAATATAAGGGCTATGGATATAACCACCGGAGTCTCTAAATGTTCCTCGATAAAATCATCGAAAAGCAGTGTCACCGCAGTTCCCGGCACACAGGCCACAACGACCTTGAACCATATGCTCCATATATCCTTCTTTAATACAACCTTTTTGTCCTCCGACATGCCGAAGGGCCACATTTTCTTCCAGAATAAGATCACTACCGCAAGTATCGCACCGAGCTGGATGACCACAAAGAACATATCCTTAAATGCATCACTTGCGTCAAGCTTGATAAACTCATCCACAAGGAGCATATGCCCCGTGCTCGAAACCGGCAGCCACTCAGTTATTCCCTCGACTATACCGAGGATCAAAACCTTAAAAAACTCAAGAATTCCCATCTTACCACTTCCTTTTTATGATGTAACTGCAGGATCACTCCAAGTTGGTTAGCTTTGCAGCCTGATCGGCCGCCGTAAGCGCATCTATTATCTCCTGGATATCACCGTTCATTATCTGGTCGAGCTTATACAGTGTAAGCTTGATCCTGTGATCTGTCACACGGCCCTGAGGGAAGTTATAGGTTCTTATCTTCTCCGAGCGGTCACCCGAACCGATCTGGCTTCTTCTTGCGTCAGCCTCGGCATCATGAGCCTGCTGCATCTGCATATCATAGAGCTTTGCACGAAGCAGTGCAAAAGCCTTATCCTTGTTCTGAAGCTGAGACTTCTCTGTCTGTGAATAGATCACTATACCCGTCGGATAGTGTGTAAGTCTTACGGCCGAGTCGGTCGTATTGACGCACTGACCGCCGTTACCCGAAGCACGCATTACATCTATTCTTATATCCTTCTCATCTATCTGAACATCGATCTCATCCGCCTCCGGAAGCACGGCAACCGTGATGGCTGAGGTATGTATCCTTCCTCCCGACTCTGTCTCGGGAACTCTCTGCACACGATGTGTACCGCTCTCATACTTAAGAACCGAGTAGGCGCCCTTTCCTATAACCTTAAATGTAACGGACTTCATACCGCCGATTCCAATCTCTTCAAGCTCCATGAGCTCATACTTCCAGTTACGGCTTTCTATATAATGTACATACATCCTGTATATCTCTGCCGCAAATAGAGCCGACTCATCACCGCCGACACCCGCACGTATCTCGACGATGACATTCTTCTCATCGTTAGGATCCTTCGGGAGAAGAAGGATCTTAAGCTCCTGCTGGGTTGACTCAACCTTAGCCTTCGCTTCGTTAAGCTCCTCCTTTATCATCTCTCTCATATCGTCATCCTTTTCCTCATCAAGCATGGCAAGGCTGTCCTCTACGGTCTGCTTTGCCTCCTTATGCTCGAGGTACTTGGCAACTATCGGAGCTATGTCGCTTTGCTCCTTCATAAGTTTCTTAAAACGCTCCGGATTTGATGCTACATCCGGGCTGGCAAGCTCGCCTTCTACTTCATCGAGGCGGGCTACTAAATCGTCTAATCTGTCAAACATGGTTATATTCCTTTCTTATCTACTAAGCTGACGCATCCCTTTCACGGCATATATTTTCCTGTTACTATTCTGTCAAGATCAGCGTAATCTTTGATTACACTGACATCTTTAAAACCTGCATCTACAAGTAGTTGCCCCACGGCTTCCCCTTGGTCGTAACCGATCTCAAAGGCACATATTCCGTTGTCGTTAAGATGTTCTTCA
>ONVB01000274.1 GCA_900321145.1 uncultured Eubacteriales bacterium
GGAGAGCCGTACAGCCGCTCACGCCGAGCAGCATCATGATAAGCCTTCTCTTATATCTGAATATATTTCTGTAAGACACCTTGTTCAAGAACTTCATCCTGTTCCATATGAACTTGACTCTCTCGAGCAGAACCCTCTTTCCTGTCTTTGGAGCCTTCGGGCGCATCAGTGTGGCTGCCTCGGAAAAGAGTGCCGTCCTGCAGGACACATAGGTCACCCCGACCGAGCAAAGAAGCGCGATGAGAAGCGAACCCAAAGCAAGCTTAAGCTCCACAGCTATCTTAAGCTTCAGGGTGATATACATAAGGCTGTAGGTAACCCAGATAACACCGGGTATGATAAGTATCCCTGCTATATACCCGAGGACCGCACCGAGACATGCGGCACTGCCCGAGTAAAAGATATATTTCCCCATGATCCTCGCGTCGGAATAGCCGAGGGCTTTTAATGTACCGATCTGCATTCTCTGCTCTTCCACCATCCTGCTCATGGTCGTCATGCACACCAGGGCCGCAACAAGCATAAAGAACACCGGAAATACTCTCGCAACCTGTCCGACTATCCTGGAATCGCTCTCAAAGCAGGAATAAGCTATATTCGTATTTCTGTCGAAGACAAATACCTCCGGCGGATCCGGGATCTGAATATATTCGGCAAGAAGAAGCTGGACCGCATGCGAAAACTGCTCATCTACCTTAGCTTTGATCCTGTCATAACGCTCATCGGCGATCTCCTTGGCACTGCCCTCCCACTGTTCGCTTACCTTGTCGATCAGTTCCTTGTATTCGTCCGAATATATCTCAAGATCACTGTCAAGCTTCACGTATATCTCGGTGAAATAATCCATGTTAAAACCGCTCTGAGGGATATACATAAAGCCATCCACACTTCCGTTTCCTATGGAGGTGCTTCCCCGCTCGAAATTAAAGTAGTACACCGAATCGACAAAGCCCACGACCTCATACTCATCATAAGCAAAGCCGTCCTTCGTTTCCTCCTTGTTCTCGCCGGATACCCTGATCTTCTCTCCGATCTCCGGTCTGTGGTTCATACGCGCGTCCACCACACACTCATTGCCCGAAGCCGGCATCCTTCCCTTGAGCAGCCTGAGCTTGTTGATATCATCAAGCAGAGTGTGGCACTTAAACACAAGCTCGTTCTTGTCGGCACCCTCATTGGGATTCTCGTTTTCAACCACATCAGTTCCGTCATCCGGCCCGATGCCCGGCGTATCCTCATCGCCCACGCTTCCGCTGATAAATACAGCATCTAAGGAATCCGAGCCGCTTATGGCTCTGATTCCTTCCAGCGTCCGGAACTTCTCCACATCCTCCGCCTCCCAGCCTATGGTAGACACCAGCCTCAGGTCAAAAAGCTGATTATCCTTAACGAAGTCGTTCATAGTCCTCACCATAGCCGGAGTTGTACTTTTCACACCGCAAAAAAAGCCCACACCGAGCGCTATGATACCGAAAATAGCCAGGAATCTTCCGAGGCTTCCGCGTATTTCCCTAAGGGTTGTGCGTCTTAGCATGGACTTCATAATCTTCACTTATTACCACTCTATTTCTTCTATATCGGTTACTTTGTCATTGGTTCTCATATCCTCTATCAGGCCGCTCTTCACTGTTATAACCCTGTCAGCCATGGCTGTTATCGCCGAGTTATGAGTGATAACAATAACAGTCTTTCCGAATACCCTGCAGGCATCCGAAAGCAGTTTTAACACCTGCTTGCCCGTGTTGTAATCAAGTGCTCCGGTAGGTTCATCACACAAAAGGAGCTTCGGATTCTTGGCTATGGCTCTCGCTATCGCCACTCTCTGCTGCTCTCCCCCGGAAAGCTGCGCAGGGAAATTGTTCATCCTGCCGTAGAGCCCGACCTGTTCGAGAACCTTATCGGCCGGAAATGGATCCGGGCATATCTGCGCCGCAAGCTCTACATTTTCGAGAGCCGTGAGATTACCCACCAGGTTGTAAAACTGAAATACAAATCCTACATCAAGCCTTCTGTAGGTGGTGAGCTCCTTCCTGTTCAAGGAAGATATGTCCCGCCCGTCAAGCATAACCCTGCCTGTCGTAAGAGTATCCATTCCGCCGAGTATGTTCAGAATGGTTGTCTTTCCGGCGCCGGACGCACCGACCACCACGCAAAACTCGCCTTTTTCCACAACAAAGCTCGCGCCCTTCAATGCATCCACGGAAACCTCTCCGCTCTTGTAGGTCTTTGTTACATTTTCAAACTCAACATAACTCATCCGAAGCTTATCCTAATCATCTATCTCTTTCATCACGCTCATATATGCAGGTCTGATTATCTTGTCCATACATACGAGCTCCTCCATACGGTGCGCACTCCAGCCGGCAATCCTCGCTATGGCGAACATCGCGGTGTAAAGCTCCATGGGTATACCGAGCATATCATACACAAAACCGCTGTAGAAGTCGACATTCGGACTTACGCCCTTATATATCTTTCTCTTCTCGGCGATAAGCTCGGGAGCGATAGTCTCTATATTCTTGTAAAGCTCTAAATCCTTATCCCTCTTCTTTGCAACCGCAAGTCTTTCCACATAGGACTTGAACACCCTCTCTCTCGGATCCGACAGCGAGTAGATAGCGTGTCCCATGCCATATATAAGGCCCTTCTTGTCGAAGGTCTCCTTGTCGAGTATCATCCTCAGGTAATCCTTCAGGGCTGACTTATCAGAGTAATTCGGGACGTGTTCCTTTATATCCTGTATCATCTCCATGACTTTGATGTTCGCTCCGCCGTGCTTCGGTCCCTTTAAGGACGACATGGCCGCAGCAATGGTCGAAAATGTATCGGAGCCCGATGATGTAACAACTCTCGTGGTAAATGTAGAGTTATTTCCGCCGCCGTGTTCCATATGGAGTATCAGCGCCGTGTCAAGCACCTTTGCCTCGACCGCATCATACTCCTTGCCTGCCCTGAGCATCATAAGGAAGTTCTCGGCCGTTGATAGCTTCGGATCCGGGCGGTGTATATACATACTCTGGTCATTCTCATAGTGGTTATATGCATGATATGCATATACAGCAAGCATCGGGAACTCGGAAATAAGCTGCATGCACTGTCTGAGCGAATTTGTGGCACTCGCATCAGTCGCCTTCGGATCGTAGGAAGCAAGTGTAAGTATACTTCTGGTCATGGAATTCATGATATCCTTCGAGGGCGCTTTCATGATGACATCCCTTGTAAAATTCGTAGGAAGAGTTCTGCACAACGCAAGATATTCATTGAATAAGGCAAGCTCATCGGTATCCGGCATCTCACCCATCAAAAGAAGATATGCTATCTTCTCGAACCCAAGCTCATCCTTGCCGAGACTGTTGATCAGGTTCTCTACACGATAGCCCCTGTACCAAAGCTCACCGTCACACGGAACACTCACTCCATCAACTACCTTACTGGAAATGATCTTGGATATATTCGTAAGTCCGGTAAGAACTCCCTTGCCGTTCTTATCGCGGAGTCCCTTATTTACATTGTACTCCTCGTAAAGCTTGGCATCGATCTTATCGTTCTTTCTTAATATGGTTTCCTGTTTTCTTATGTAATTATAGCTGTTGTGCATTTTGCTGTTCCTCCGAATATATTTTTAATATCCTTCACTCCCCGTTGCTTCGAAAGCCGCTCTCACTCGATGTCAGTCCCCAGTAGTATTCAGCTTTTTGCTTTTAGTTATCTTAAGCTCCCTGTCTCCTATAACCTCTCTTAATATGGCAGTATATATCTCTTCTATCTGCTTGTCGGCCTCAGCCTTGAGCGCCATCTTGTTGATCATGGCCAGCGCATCATTTTCCGCTTCCTTGACCGCATCTATCGTATCCTCGTTGGTGTTCCAGTTAAAGAGCGACATCTTTCTGTCATAGAATACTATACTGTTCGGGTCCACATACACACTCTGAATGTCCGCCTCAGGAACCGTAACGTTTACCTCGTCGTCTTCAACTTCAATCTCGACATCGTTTACATCTATTCCGGCTTTGATCTGCGCCGAATAACGCATGGTAAAGCCCTTCTCGGTGATAAACGGGATATCACCCTCTGTTATGGTAAGTATGCCACTGTAATCAACCTGAGCGGATGTAAGGTCACTGACCGCCTGAAGCTTCTCTCCGAGCATGGTCGAAGTTATCTTCGGCTCGTGCTGCTTGACGATCCAGCTCTTTATCAAAAATCCTCCGGCAGCGCAGAATATCATAAGCAATATGATCACATATCTCTCTGCTGAGGGAAAAAGCTTCTTTTTTGAGGGTTTCTTTTCTTCTTCCATACGGCCACCTCCCCTTATATTTATTTTCAAATGATTATTTTATTTATTGAGCGACAGAACGCTCTTATTTTTCCAGATATAATCAATAAGCGAAACTACAGTCAGAATTAAAGATGCATATATAAGTATCTGCTCTATGACATTGATAAAATCAACATCAAGATCTGCCACAAGAAATCCTATCATGACCATCTGCACCGTAGTTTTGATCTTGCCCCACCAGCTTGCGGCTATTACTACACCGTTATCAGAGGCAACAAGCCTGAAACCGCTTATGATAAACTCCCTTGCGATGATCACGATCACAACCCATGCAGGTATCCTGTCAAGCTCGATAAGAGCGATCATAGCCGAGCAAACCAAAAGCTTGTCGGCAAGCGGATCCATAAACTTGCCGAAATCAGTGATAAGATTATACTTTCTTGCTATCTTACCGTCAAAAAGATCGGTTATGCTCGCAGCTATAAATACTGCAAGCGCAATCCAGTTTCCGGCAGGTATTCCGGGTATCATAAGGATAACCAAAAATACCGGTACCATCAATACTCTTAAAATTGTCAGTTTATTTGGTAAATTCATCTTACAAAACTCCATTCGGTGCCCCGACATTTCCTTTAGGCACCAGGATAATATCTCTACGACTCCGTGTAGCCTATAAAATCACCGACAAGGTCATACTCCGCAGCATCGGTTATATGCACATCTACCAGGGATCCTGACATAAGCTCCCTGTCGGAATTCACAAATACAAGACCGTCCACACCCGGAGCATCACGGTAGCTTCTTGCCACATACACATTCTCATCAGGCTCATATCCCTCTATGATACACGGCAAAGTCTGTCCGGTCAAGGTCTCATTTTTATCCATGGATATTTCCTGCTGAAGCTCCATGATATCCTTCAGGTACTGCTCGGCTTTTTCCGACGGCACCTGATCCGTCATAACCGCAGCGGGCGTTCCATCCTCTGCTGAGTATGTAAAAACTCCGAGTCTGTCGAATTCCATGTCGTCTATAAAGCCCATAAGAGCTTCATGATCCTCATCTGTCTCACCGGGAAAACCGGCGATAAGTGTGGTTCGGATCGCGATGTCGGGGGCTGCCTCCCTTAGCTTTCCGATCACCTTCTTGATCGACTCTTTATCAGTCTTCCTTCCCATACGCTTAAGGATTGCATCCTCGGAATGCTGTATGGGCATATCTATATAGTGCAAAAGCTTCTTTTCATGCTTAAAGCAGTCGATCAGACCGTCATATATCTCCTCGGGATAACAGTACATAAGCCTGATCCACTCTATGCCATCTATAGCTGCCAAAGCCTGTATCAGAGTATGAAGCCGCTTCTCCCCGTA
>ONVB01000258.1 GCA_900321145.1 uncultured Eubacteriales bacterium
CGGCTGGACGCAGTGGGCAACCACAAAGGATATCAATACCTACGCGGGAACCAAGGGCCAGAGCAAGCGTGTGGAGATGATACAGCTACAGGCCAAGGGCCAGGTGTCTAATCTGTACGACATTTATTACAGAACTTATTGTGAGAAGTTCGGCTGGCTCGGCTGGGCGGGCAACAACGAGAAGTCGGGAAGCGCGGGCTATGCGAGAAAGCTTGAAGCCTTCCAGGTGCAGTTTGTGGCAAAGGGTGCGAGGTTCAACAAGGGAACGGCTAAAGCATTCTACGACAAAGCAAAGGACGGCGCTAACCCATAAGAGATGAGAACACATTAAATTCACTTGACCGTTTTGGGAGCTTGCTCTATAATGTATCGGACTTTAAAGAGTTTGTTTTAGGATTCTTCGGGCGTGAAGGATTTTGGAAGGAAGATGAATCTTATGTCAAAAAAGAAGAAAAAACAAAAACAAAAGAGCGACATAGAGCAGATGGCCGAGCTTATCGCCGGTGAAGGCGCTGAGAACGAAACGGTTGAGGTGGAAAGAGCGGAATCAGGATCGGAAGAGATAACGACCGATGAGGCGGTTGAAGTCAAAGAAGCTGAAAAGCCTGAAACTTCGGATACTAAAGAGGCTTCTGCAGAAACTGCTTCAGAAAAGAAGGTCCGTGTCAGGAAGGTGCGTGAGAAGAAAGAGCGTAAGCATCCTGCAAAGGATAAAATGAAGGAAGAGGACGAGTACAGGCGTGCGGAGATAAAGAAATATGTAAGGTACGCTGTGTCAGGAGTAGTAGCTGTAGCTCTCATTGTGGTTTGCGGCGTGACACTTTCGGTCAATAACGAGGCAAGGCGTGCCGGAACGGGAGCAGTCATGAAGCTTACCGATGTGTCGGAAGGACTTATGCCTTTCTCGGGCATTACATTTTCGGCCGAGCCCATAAGCTATGAGGATATGAAGAACAAGAACTATACCTCTGCGAAGCTCGAGGAGATAGAAGCGGAAAATGAACGCATAGACAAGATACTCGCGGAGAGACAGGCTCAGCGTGAGAAAAAAGAAAAGGAAAGCGAGAAGGCTACCAAGGTTATAGAGGCAACGGGAATTTCACAGTATGATCCCGATGACAGGAGAATCATCATACCGAAGACTACAACCAGGATTTCCACCAGCTATAACTACTCCGGTTCGCTTAATCCGAGAACCTCCATTACTTATGCCGATGCAAACGGCAAGTATGAGGATTGCGGCAACTTTATACTTACTGCTTATTGTCCGTGCCCTATATGCTGTGGACAGTGGAGTAATATGGTAGATCCTCACACGGCGAGCGGCGCACCTGCGGTTGCGGGCGTTACCGTGGCAGTTGATCCGAAGGTATTTCCGTACGGTACAAAGCTGATGATCAATGGGCAGATATACACTGCTCAGGATTGCGGCGGTGCCATCATAGGAAATCATATAGATATCTATTTCAACACCCACGCCGAAGCATGCAACTTCGGAAGACAGGAAGCTCACGTTTACAGGGTAATAGAATAGGAGAACAAAAAAATGGATTTAATCTACAAAAGTACAAGAAACGAAAATGAAACAGCCTTAGCTTCACAGGCCATTTTAAAGGGACTTGCCGATGACGGCGGACTCTTCGTGCCGGACAGCATACCTGCATTTGATGTGTCGCTCGAGGCTTTGAGTAAGATGGATTATAAAGGTGTTGCCTACGAGGTAATGAAGCTGATGCTTACCGACTTCACGGAAGAGGAGTTGAAGTATTGCATAAACAGCGCTTACGACTCTAAGTTTGATACCCCGGAGATTGCACCTCTTGTTAAGAAGGGCGGAGCTTATTTCCTTGAGCTCTTCCATGGTAAGACCATAGCTTTTAAGGATATGGCGCTCTCTATACTGCCGTACCTTCTCACTACATCCGCAAAGAAGAACAATGTGTCTAATGAGATAGTCATTCTCACGGCTACCTCCGGTGATACGGGTAAGGCAGCTCTTGCCGGCTTTGCTGATGTTCCGGGAACAAGGATCATAGTGTTCTATCCGAAGAACGGTGTCAGCCCCATTCAGGAAAAGCAGATGGTTACTCAAAAGGGAGATAACACCTGTGTTATAGGCATACATGGCAATTTTGACGATGCCCAGACAGGCGTCAAGAAAATGTTCTCCGATAAGACTCTGGCTGATGCACTTGATGAAAAGGGCTTCCAGTTCTCATCCGCAAATTCCATCAACATAGGCAGACTTGTTCCGCAGATGGTTTACTATGTATATGCATATACAAGACTTATGGCGAAGGGTGAGATCAAGGAGGGTGACCTTATAGATGTGGTAGTACCCACAGGTAACTTCGGAAATATCTTAGCAGCTTATTACTCAAAGCTTATGGGTCTTCCGATCAGAAAGCTTGTATGTGCTTCTAACGAGAACAAGGTTCTCTATGACTTCTTCGAGACAGGTGTATATGACAGGAACAGGGAGTTTATCCTTACATC
>ONVB01000215.1 GCA_900321145.1 uncultured Eubacteriales bacterium
CAGGGATAACAACAGAACCTTTGTCATAGCCAAGGACAAGCTTGATGTGAAGGATATCAAGACTGAGGTCATAGGCATAATCGAGCGCAACGACGGAAGCGTGGACAATCTCTCCGTTATCAACGATGAGCTCAAGGAAAAGCATAAGGGCTTTGACATAAAGGCTTACGGTTACAGCCGCATTTCCAGCTTCCTAAGGAGCATAAGGGGAATAAAGGTGGATGAGAACACCGTAAGGATAGACAAGGACAAAAAGGAAAGAAGCAGAAGATCCGAATAACATAAGGATAGGAGACTTAATACCATGGAACCAAACAACAACGGTAGAAAGAGGAACATTACAGGTACGGCTACAGTGCACAAGCAGGGCAGTGCGGTCGGAGGCGGACCTGTAGGAAGGCAGGACGGCTACGCCGGAAGGAAGGCTTCTTCACAGGGCAGCTCGGGGCGCGCAGGCGGTTCGGGCGGAACCGGCGGGATCAGCTTAGGCGGCGGAAGAGGACTTATCGTGATGATAATAGTTCTTCTGCTTGGCGGAGGCGGCGGTCTAACAGCTTTACTTGGCGGCTTCGGCGGTGGTTCGGATGACGGACAGCCAAGCGGCTATGAGCAGGACTATAATACCGGCACGAGCGGACAGACGAATACGAGCGGACAGACAAACACAGGCGGCGGGAACCTCGCGCAGACCCTGTACTCGGGCTATACGGGAAATAACAATGTCAGCTACGGCTGGGACAGCAAGAGCAATGTGGGAGTACTGAATGACAAGGTGGCTGAGGGGACTCCGGCAAAGCGCACTCAGATCCTCGGCGGCGGTAAGGATGTCATCACATTTATGGTCTATATGTGCGGTACCGATCTTGAGTCGAGAAGCGGTATGGCATCCAACGACCTTATGGAGATGGCGAAGGCCACGCTCTCGGATAATATCAACATCATAGTATATACGGGCGGCTGTTCGGGATGGAAGACAAGCGGTATAAGCAACCGTGTAAATCAGATATATAAGGTCGCAAACGGTCAGCTTCAGCAGCTTGTGGCGGACGACGGCGATAAGGCTATGACCGATCCGGCAACACTTACTGCATTTATCAAGTATTGTGCCAAGAATTATCCGGCAAACAGGAACAATCTTATATTCTGGGATCACGGCGGCGGTTCCATAACCGGTTACGGCTATGACGAGAAGCACAAGGGTTCGGGTTCCATGAGCCTTTCGGGTATAAACAAAGCACTTAAGGACTCGGGCATGACCTTCGACTTTATAGGCTTCGATGCCTGTCTAATGGCAACTCTTGAGACCGGCTTTATGGCAAGCAACTATGCGGATTATCTTATAGCTTCCGAGGAGACCGAGCCGGGCATAGGCTGGTATTATACAGACTGGCTTAACGCTCTGTCGAAGGACACCTCGATGCCGACCATCGAGATAGGAAAGAATATAGTAGACGGTTTTGTCGCTGAGTGCGGCAGGAAATGCGGCAGACAGAAGACAACTCTTTCCGTGATAGACCTCGCGGAGCTTAACTACACCGTACCCGACAAGCTGAGCAAGTTCTCGGTGGATACTGCCGAGATCATAAAGAGCGATGATTACAAGCGTGTGGCTGACGCACGTGTGGATGCAAGAGAGTTTGCCGTATCCTCTAAGATAGATCAGATAGACCTTGTGAACTTTGCGAACGGAATAGGAACCCCTGAAGCCAAGGCTCTTTCGGAGTCACTGCTCTCGGCGGTTAAGTATAACAGAACGTCAAGCTCCATGACGAATGCATACGGTATATCTATCTACTTCCCCTATAAGAAGACTTCTTCGGTTTCATCCGCAGTCAATACCTACAACCTTATCGGAATGGATGATGAGTACGGTAAGTGCATTCAGTCCTTTGCGGGACTTGAGACAAGCGGTCAGATAAGTGCCGGCGGTGCGGTATCGCCTGTCGGTTCGCTTCTCGGTTCATTTACGGGAGGCGGCATATCAAGTTCGGATGCCATAGGAAATCTGCTCGGAGCATTTCTCGGCGGAAGGAGCGTGCCGGGTGTCGAGAATGCTGATTATATGCAGGACAGCAGCGTATATGACATGGATCAGGCGGCAAATTATATAGCGTCTAATCAGTTCGACACCTCCAAGCTTGTGTGGGAAAAAGAAGACGGTATGTATACCATGGCTATAGAGGACAGCCAGTGGGCACTCATCAAGTCTCTTCAGCAGAATCTCTTCGTGGATGACGGTGAGGGCTATATAGATATGGGACTCGACAGTATATATGAATTCACCGACGATGGAAAACTCTTCGGCGATACAAGTCATGCATGGTTTGCTATAGACGGCATACCGGTTGCTTACTACTATGAGGATTCAACCATGGACGATGAGGCGGGTATACTTTATACCTACGGAAGGGTTCCCGCACTGATCGATGGCAAGCGCGCGAACCTGATCATAGTAAGTGAAAATGACATGTTCGCCAGTGATCTGGATGATTCTATACACTCATACATAGCCGGAGCCCGATTCGACTATGTGGAGGGTGAGACCGATGCTGTGGCCAAGGGCGTGACCGAGATTGAACCGGGAACCAAGATAGAGTATTTAGCTGACTACTACACCTATGATGATGTATACAACGGAAGCTACAGGATAGCCGATCCCGTCACATATTCCGATGATATGCTGATCGGTGACGTGATCATAGAACAAAAGTGCAAGGTAACTTATCTGCTTACGGATATGTATGCACAGGAGTACTGGACTCCTGTTGTTCCTGAATAATAAAAGGATTCTTTGTCACTGCGTTTGCTCGAAAATGACAATAAGAAGGAGACCAGATATGGGAATTAAAGAAGATGTTATGAAGATGAAGCTGCTTGCTCCGAAGCTTGCGGCAACCACAAACGAAGAAAGAAATGCGGCGCTTGATGCTATCGCTGCCACGCTTAAGGCAAATACGGAAAGAATATTTGCCGCAAATCATACTGACATGGAAAATGCCGATGCAAACGGCGTTACTTCGGCTGTAAAGAAAAGACTTAAGTTCGACGAAGGCAAGCTGAATGCCTGCCTCGAGGGTTTAGCGCAGCTCAAAGGCCTTGAGGATCCCTTGGGTAAGACTCTTCTAAAGAGAGAGCTCGATGAGGGCCTTGTACTTCAGAAGATAACCTGTCCCATAGGCGTGATAGGTGTGATATTTGAAGCAAGACCGGATGCCCTGGTACAGATTGCTTCTCTTTGCATAAAGAGCGGAAACTGCGCTATCTTAAAGGGCGGCAAGGAGACTGCGGAGAGCAACAGGGTGCTCTTTACGATAATAAGGGATGCGGTCACTCAGGCAGGTCTTCCGGAAGGTATTCTGCTTCAGGCCGAAGCCCACAGTGAGATAGATGAGCTTCTTTCATGTGAAGGCTATGTAGATCTTATAATCCCGAGGGGCTCGAACGCTTTTGTTTCTTATATCATGGAACACACCAGGATTCCCGTTATGGGACATGCGGACGGTGTGTGCCACATCTATGTGGATAAGGCTTATGACGAGAAAAAGCTTGTGCCTATCGTATTAGACGCCAAGCTTCAGTATACTGCGGCCTGCAATGCGGTTGAGACACTGCTTGTAGACAGGAGCGTGGCCGACAAGGTCATACCTGCACTTGAGAAGGCATTTGCTGAAAGCGGGATCAAGGTTCGCGGTACAGCCGAGGTCACAAAGCTTCTTAAAGCCGAGGAAATGGATGAGGATGAGTTCCATAAGGAGTACCTTGAGCCTGTCGTATCCGTAAAGCTTGTAAGCGGCGTAGAGGAGGCTGTGGATCATATCAACCGATTTGGCTCACATCACACCGATTCGATACTTACCGAGGATGAAGAGGCTGCCGGCTACTTCCAAAATATGGTTGACTCCGCCGGAGTGTACTGGAACTGCTCGACCCGTTTTTCCGACGGCTTCCGCTACGGCTTCGGTGCTGAGGTAGGCATAAGCACCTCCAAGCTCCATGCCAGAGGTCCTGTCGGTTTAGACGGCCTTGTAACATATAAGTATAAGCTGTTCGGACACGGGCAGATAGTTGGGGATTATGCCGAAGGAAAAAAGAGTTTCAAATATCGTGATCTGATGTGATATTGTATGACACTTCTGTGATTAGAGTTTATGAGCGGAGAGTATGTGGGTGAATAAAAGATTAAAGCCCTCGGAATGACACGGGTCATCCCGAATGTAACAACGATATAAATCATATTAGGGAGGAGAAGGTATGCCATTAACGTTTGAAAACCTGTTTCAGCAAGAGGTCAAAATATTTGAAAACCTGTTCGGAAAAAAACAGGATACGGGACCTAGTCAGGCCGAGCTTAATAAAGTAGACCAATTAAAGAATGAGCAATTCGTTCCGGTGGATTTTAGTCTTCAAAAAAATGAACATCTTAAGAGCGGCTATGATGCGGAAAGACTTGAAAAGGAAAATAAGCTTGTTGAAAAAGCACTCGAAATTACATCAAGCTGGAAATATGACATCTCAGCTCAGGAGAGGACAAATCTTGTTACCAATGCGGATCTTAAGTCAAAATATGTTTTGCTGAATGATGAAAAGACATTCGGAGACAGCAAAACGATGGAAGGGATCAAGAAAACGGTCCGTGAGCTGGAAAAGAAGCTGGATGAAAAAAAAGAAGTCAGTTTCGATGCATTTTCAGAGATAGAGGAAGCATTTTCGGAAGCTATGAAAAAGTGTGATAATTATATCAAGTCTAAAAATCCGTGGACTCCGACCGGCAAGAGGCGCAAGAGACGCATGAGGGAGTTGTATAGCACACTGTATTCCGAGAAGAAAGACTTCTTAAAGGGCAAGATCCTTTATATAAGGGGGGCTTTCGAAGATACGCCGGAGATGTCTCCGAATGAGATCATAAAGAATGTACGCAACAGGGCATTTTCGAAACAAGCTCAAAAAGATCAGGGAGTGAAATACGGCAAGGATCTGATCAAGGGCTTGAACATGGAAAACTTCTTTGGAGCGCAGAGGGAGGTCAACCCGGCTATAAGTGTAACTTCCGAGATTCCATTATGTATGTTCAGGATAAATGCTCAGTTTTTCTCCGGGGATGAGGATAGCAATAACTCTCCGATCGTGAAGGATATAAATTTGTGCAAGCAGTTGAAGGAAAAGGCTGTAAGTAACGGTATTGTCAACAAGGATACTCCGGGAAGGCTTCTTGCCGGTGGATTATACAGAGTTAAGAGAGATATAAAAGGAAATCCGGTAAATGAAGAAGAGGTAAAGAAAGAAGAAAACAACAAAGCCTGGACCGACGGGATGAATGCTCTGATAGAGGCCAAGGCTGCGGTAAAAAAGACTCCGGATAACGAAGAAGCAAAAACACTGTTAAAGCAGAAGGAAGAAGCTGTTCTTAAAATGTTTATTGACAAGTGGGAGGCGCTTGAGAAGCAAAAGGACTGGTGGTATTCAAAAAATATACTTAAGAATCCCGTAAAGCTTGCGGATATGATCACCGGAGATATAGAAGCTTATAATCATATGAAGTTTTTCAGTGAGTGCTGGGAAAACTTTGTAGAGTTTTGTGATGGTAAGGATTATATCAAGGAGTACTTTAAAGCCAATCCGATAATGAAGCAGAGAGCTGATGCCGCAAAGGATTTCGGGGCAAAGATAGATCTTGCTGTAAAGCATCATATGCATGTTGATCCGAAAACCGGCCTGGCTGTAAAAGATGCAGCAGGTGAGAGTGCTAAACTCAATAAAAATGATATATCGGATGAAAAATGGGAAGAGGCAATAGAGAAAGAAAATCGTGAATATAACCAGTACAAATATGACATCACAGATCACCAAGACTTTAATGAACGTAGAAAAATACTGCGTAAAGCAAAGCAACTTGAAAACCAGGGAAAAAGTACGGCGGGGCTGGTATGGCAGTTTGAGAATGTCAGTGTGCATGAACGTGCCGGAATGGATGTAAAGTCATATGCAGAAAAAAAGGTGTTCATCAGTTTAGATGATGCTTTGCTTGCAAGGATATTAAGTAATCCTTATGAATATTTCTTTTCGGAAAACCTCAAAAAAAACAGGCGTGTTTTATATGACAAGAAAGTCTATGATAAAAAAAACATAGAAGATGCATATAATAATGAAATCGGTGCTTTTTACTATTTTGTGCAGTATGACCGTGAAAATCACCCACTGAATGAGGAGGAAGAAAAAAAGGAAGAGTGGAATAAAAAGTGGCTTGATTTTTGGGCAACCGATGATCTGGAAAAGAAGAAGGAAATATTTGCCGAGGGAAAGAAGAGGTTTTTAGAAGTCAAGATTCCTACACCGGAAGAGATAAAGGAAAAAGGTATGGAAAAGCTGATAAAAGACAACCCGTTCTTTTGTTCGCAGCTTCTTCATAATTACAGCTGTCTCAACGGGCTTAAGAAAAAGGAACCTACGCTCTATGATGAGCTTATCGAGAAGGATGAGAATGCGCAAAAGTATCTGAAGATGCTGAATAAGTTTGTCGAGCTTATTAATACCGGACTTGCATCCTTACATATCGTTCAGTATAAGAAAAAAAATGGGATAGTCAAAAAAGAAAATAAAGATAAACAATATAACCATTTAAAAAACAGAGGTAAATGGAGGTTGAAAAAACCCAAAGATATACTAACAGAAAGAAAAAACGGAGTGATCAATACTCTCAAGTCAAACGAATCAAATTTAGCAGAAGAATACGAGAAGGTATATAAGGATTTATATGATATAAAAAGTGAGACAAAAAACCAGGCGGAGCAATAAAGATATTCAGATCATGACTATATTTCATAAAGGAGAGAGATATATAGATGAAAGAAATTAACGGTATTAAACTGGTAAGGATACTTCCGTCTGACTATGTACTTTTCAGACAATTTGACCCCTTTAACACCTTAGATATGATGGTGCTTCCGGGAGCATTTGCCTTAGGTGCCATAGACGAGGGACGATATGCGGGAAAGACCGCGCTTGCCGGACTTATGACAGTTACGAGTAAGAGAGATATGCTGATCATCGAATGGCTGGCGGTAGACCCTGAGTACAGGGAGATGGAGATAGGAAGCGCTCTGTGCGACACGGTATTTGAGACGGCGAAGGAACTCGGTATGGCTAAGGTATGCGTCCGTCTTGAAGAAGGAGATTTCAGTGTGAACGAGGCGTGGTTTAAGGATGGCTTCTTTACACAGGAAGAAGAGTGTCCGGGTGTATACCGCCTCGGAGTAGGCTCTTTTACTTCTCAGAAAGTGTTTCATGAAAGGGCAGTATCGAAAGCCGTAAAGCCTCTTGCCAAGCTCAGCGCAGCAAACAGAGCTCAGATACCCGAGTTTTCGGATAAGGCTGCTGTCTCACATAAGCACGGGAATATCGCTGCCCTATACGGACTCTGCGATAAGGAGCTTTCATGCGCATATACGGAAAATGGTGAGCTTAAGGGTGTGCTGCTCATCCTTTCTGTTGAGGACAGACATTATCCCTTACTCCTTGCGGCTGACAGTGAAAAAATCCTTGAAGATATGATCACATACTCGGCTGCCTATGCGGATGATAATCTTTCCATAGGAGATACGCTGATCGTATTCTGTGATTCTGATGATATAAGGTCGATCATGAAGGATTACATCGGTGATAAAGGATATATCAAGCGTAAGCTCTTGTATGGTACGGTGGATGAGTTTGTGGCTGACAGCATGGAAAAGCCTGATGCAGGAACCGGGGAGAAGGATGAATCCGAGAAAGGATATATTCTCAAAGGGCTTTTCGGTCTTGAAGAAGATGATGAGTTTGAAGAATTTCTTTATGATGCCGATGACTATGAAGAATCAGACGAAGATGCTGAAGATGAAGAATTTGAAGACGAAGCATCCGATGAAGAGGACTCTTTGAATTAATGAAAAATGACAGTCCGTTAAAACATGGACTGTCATTTTTATTTGTATATGCG
>ONVB01000214.1 GCA_900321145.1 uncultured Eubacteriales bacterium
CCCCCGATAAAAGCATCATTATATATCTTTCATTGCTTGTTCTGTTCATATCAATCGTAAGACAAAGCTGCGTCCTTTTGCCCTATCCCCCGTCTTATCAATGTTTACCCGTGAAGCTTGGTATGCAGCGTCTTGAGAAGGTCCTCCCTCGTAACGCTCTTTAAGATATAGCCCTCCGGCTTTAGTTCCATTACGCGGCTTACGGCCTCTCTGGTCCCGAGCCCCGTCAGGAACATGACCGGTATATCCGCCGTAGCAGGCTCCTGTCTGAGCATCTGAAGTACCTGCGGACCGTCGACAACCGGCATCTCATAATCGAGCAGGATTATGTCCACCTTATCATCCGCAGGGACTTTAAGGAGAAATGTAATGGCCTGCATTCCCGCTGTGACTATATCAACCCTGTAGTCATCCTTGATCCATTCACGAACCATCTTGGCATAAGACGGATCGTCATCCACGATCAGGATCCTTTTCTTTTTTACAACCGGCTTTACGGGAGAAGCTGTATGTCCTTCAAGCTCGTCAATGAGCACTCCTAAATTGTTCATATCGAGCGGTCTGCTCACCCAGCGGTAGTTGCCTATCTTGGGCAGTTCGGCATATAGATCATGGTAATCGGTTCCCTCTCCTATGATCATCATCTTACATCCGCAAGAAGCTACACTGTCACATATCTCCGACAGTCTCTTTACCTTGAGCTGATCATCGGATATCATTCCGGGAAGATAAGTTATAAAAACCTCGGCATCCAAGCCTATTTCCCTGATCTTTTCGAAATCGCCCACCTGAGATATAACCTCATATCCGAGCTCCTTAAGCTTTCTTTCGATTCCCTTTACCACCACACTGCTCTGAAAGCTTATAGTGGCAATCTTCTTTTTCATCCCCATCTTAAAGTTCCTCCCGGTGTTTTATGCTTAGCTTAATAATCTGTCTGCGATGATGTATATTCTATCACTGCTATATCAGAGTATTCCGTACTCTCCCACTCCTGCTTTACACGTGCGGCCACACCCTGTATATCTCTTTTTTCAAATCCTGCGAGAACGGCAATAAACCTGTTTCCCTTATGCTGTAACAGGATGTCGCTCGGCAAAAGACACTTCTGAAGTACATTTGCGAACTTCTCGGTGACATCCTCAAAAAGAGGTCCGCCGTCCTTTGATGAGAGTGAAAAAAGCATACTGTAGACATAACCTTTGTTATTCTTTACAAAACGCATGATAAACCTGTAGTTTGCCGCAAAGGCTTCGCTGCTCAAAAGCATGGCGTCCTGTACCGCTCCGTCAGCCCGCTCAGCCATAACATGTAAAGCCCGATCAAGCTCGGCATCAAGATCACCCTCTGCTTTATCGATCAGCGAATTGCCGTCGTAGATCGAATAACCATGCTTGCCGTTTTGCTTCACCTTGTAAAGCTCACTGTCCGCATACCTGAAAAGCGTAGGATAATCGTCAGAGAAATCCGGCACGAAAACCACTCCCGCGGACACTCCGAGAGGTATGGCAAAGTCCTCTCCCATCAGCGCCTTTGCGGTTTTTAGGAAATCCTCATTCAGCCGCTTCATCAGTCCATCTACGCCCTTCTCGTCAGCCATCTCCGGGAAAAATCCCATGAATTCATCCCCGCCTATCCTGCTTAGGACATCCTCCGTTCTGACATTGTTTCTCATGATCTCGGCAAAGGCAACCAGAACACGGTCTCCCATATCATGTCCGTACATATCGTTCACCAGCTTGAAGTTGTCAAGATCAAAGACTACGAGCGAACCCTTCTCCTCTTTGCAAAATGCCTCTATCTTCCCGGTTCCCGCAGCCTTGTTAAAAAAGCCGGTAAGCTTGTCTACGGTAGCTTCCTCTGTCAGGCTTTCGATCATCCTGGTATTCTTCACGGTATTCTTGATGCGGCGTATGAGGATGTCCCTGTTGAAAGGCTTCTTGATATAATCAGAAGCGCCGGCTTTAAGACCGCGGCTCTCGCTCTCGCTGTTGTTCTCACCGGTCAGAAATATAACCGGTGTCTCATGCCTTTCCTCCTCCTTCTCAAACTGTCTCAGTCTCTGATATGTCTCGAAGCCGTCCATCTCCGGCATAAGGACATCGAGAAGTATAAGGTCCGGGGTATTCTTCTTCATATACTCAAGAAGCGCCTTTCCCGAGCGCAGACAGCCGACACGCATATCCTCCGCTCCGAGAAGCTCTTTTGCATTTTTCAGGCTTAGGACATCATCGTCCACCACTACTATCCA
>ONVB01000246.1 GCA_900321145.1 uncultured Eubacteriales bacterium
TAAGTTGACTTTTTGCAAAAGCTACATGATCACCATAGCCTGCTTGAATACATTATTATATACAGCTTCAAAGTAGTCGCGGTCGTGAGTGAGTATGCCGTCTATGGAGTCGTATACCGTGACTGTATTCCTGTCGAGGTCATAGCCGGTCAGCACGAGGCAATGCTCGTTCGTAACCCACTGGTACGCCCTGCCATTATAATAGGTAGTGTAACCGTCGTACTTCGGCCACTCCCACTCGCAGGTGTGCCATACCAGCACCGGGTAGCCCGCCGACACAAACTGATACAGGTCGCCTAAGTCTGTACCCGTGTAGTCATAAGCTCTTAAGTTGCTCCCTCTTTCTATAAGGAAGTTATTGGCTGTTCTCTGAAGTCCCGGGGTATATATACCTCCGCCCGGATAGCCGTAAGGCGAGCCCTGGAAGCCCGTCACATAGCTGCTGCTGTAGACCAGATAGTTATCCGCGATCGTAGTCTTCGCCAAACCGAAGCCAAAGTAATTGAGCTGCATGGTAAGTGCCACAGACTCGCATCCCGAGCGAAGCTCCGGCTTCTGATACATATGCGTCATGCCCGATGCAAGACTGTTTGAGCGCTTTAATCCATCCTCTATAAATGTATCGACCGCGCCATCATTATCCGGCGCCGGTTTACTCTTCAGCTTAAGCTGAACCTGAAGCCCGTCTATATATTTCCATCCGTTTGTCCAGCCGGTCATCTCTGCGTTCTTCGCCCACGCAAGCCACGAGCCGTTCTTGATATGAACACGGTAGTACACGTCACAGTACTTGTCGGACTCTCCCGTAAGCCATATCCTCACAGCTTCTATATGATTATCACCGTTTGATGCCCCGAGGTCGGAGTAAGTATTCTCCCCTATGATCCAGGTCCAGCCCTTACCGCGGCGGTACACCTGATAGTTTATCCCTCCGTCGAACTTGCCTTCGTTGTGCGAAAGCCTCATCCTTATCCTGTCGAAACCTCTCTCATGTCCTAAGTCGCCGAGCACCGCTCCGTTCCTTGCATCCGCAAGCTCGCTCCCGGAAATAGATATGGCATTATAAGCGACGGCATTTACATCCGATGCCTGCACGAAGGACCTGCCGTTCTCAACCGGCTTTTTTGCCGCCTTTCTTACAAGCCTGAGCTGAAAGCCCTCTATGCTGAGTGAGCACTGCTTGGTACCGACCGTACCCGAGTTCTTCGTCCACGCAAGCCATCCGAGTCCCGTCACATAAGCCCTGTAGTACACATCATAGCTTTGGGCAAGCGCTCCCGTAAGCTTTACCTGAAATGCCTCCATCCTCAGGCTCTGTCCTTTCGTGCCCGAATACTGACCGTCCCTCACCCACGGAGTCCAGCCCTTGGTCTGCACATAAGACCTGTAGACTATGGAACCGGCGGGCATGCCTGCAGCTTTCTTTACCGCAAAACCCTCTAGCCTCTTTCCCGTTCTCACCCTGCCTGCGGTCTCACCGCTCTTAACTCCTGTTATGTTACCGTAATACTGCTGATGAACGGTAATGGATATATTCCCGTCCCCCGCCGCAAGCGCATCTATATCAAAGCCAAACACCGCCCCGAGTACAAACGCACAAGCCACAAATAATGCTACAACCCTCTTTACTGCCTTAAAACTGCTTCTCCTCATCCAATACCTCCCGTACATTATGATCTATCCCAATACTACCAGCATTTTATCATCTTTACGAGGATAGCGCAATTTGATATGGGGAGATTTCCTTATTTTTCGCCTTTGATCTACACTCGTAAAAAGTCTTGCATTTCTTTGTTTTATATGTTATCTTTTTTCAGCTGGGAAATGATATGATAAAAGATATTCACCGGAAACCCCGTAGCTGCTACTACGGGGTTTTTGATTTGTAAAAAAACCTTGAAACTTCATATATAAATGTGGTAGTATAGCGCTTGTATTCTTTTTGTCACGAAAGGAAACCGCGATGCTTTACACTGAGCTTACCAAGAAGGCTATGGCATTTGCATACAAGGCACACGAAGGACAGGTGGACAAGGGCGGAGTACCCTACATCTTCCATCCTTTTCATGTAGCCGAGCAAATGCATACCGAGGCTGAAGTTTGCGTTGCTCTTCTTCATGATGTGATAGAGGATACCGATTATACAGAAGAGGATATAAGAAAGCTTGGTTTTGATGCCGAGATAGTTGACGCTGTCGTAGCGATCACCAAGCTTCCGGGAGAGGATTACATGGATTACATCAGAAGACTTAAACAGAATGCGCTCGCACGAGCAGTTAAGGAAGCGGATATAGTGCATAACAGTGATGTAACCAGGCTACCCGGAGATGATAAGTACAATGATCGGCTGCTTAAGAAGTACGCGGCCGCAAAAAAGATACTTGAAAGCTGACATTTAGCGCCGGATAACTCCGGCGCTTTTACTTTTTGTGATACAGTTACGCCGGTTTCACTACGATATATAAGTACGCGGGACGCTCGCGCTCCGGTTCACGACGTAACCGTTCTAAGCGGTCAAAAAACGCCCGCAAAGAACGGACGTCGCTCAACGGCCCGCTTAACTTATACATCATTGCTCAACCGGCTGTTTCCGAATAAGAAAATGACCAAAAAACAGCTTGCTCAAAATTGCATAGAAAGGCTCAAGGCCGCGTATCCCGTCACCGAGTGTACTCTTGACTACGACGATGCCTGGAAGCTGCTCGTCTCGGTAAGGCTTGCGGCGCAGTGTACGGACGCGCGGGTAAATGTGGTCGTGAAGGACCTCTTTTCAAAGTATCCCGATGTAGCAAGCCTGGCAGCGGCGGATGAGGATGCGATCGAGGCGATAGTCAGACCCTGCGGTTTAGGCAGGAGCAAAGCAAGAGACATAAAGGCATGCATGACCGTGCTTCATGAGGAGTACGGGGACAAGGTGCCCGAGAACTTCGATGAGCTGTTGAAGCTGCCCGGTGTCGGGCGAAAGAGCGCCAATCTGATCATGGGCGATATATTTAAGAAGCCCGCCGTGGTGACAGACACACACTGCATCAGGCTGTGCAACAGGATCGGGCTTGTGGACGGAGTCAGGGATCCGAAGAAGGTGGAGATGGCTTTATGGAAGCTGCTGCCGCCGGAGGAGACGAATGATTTCTGTCACCGCCTGGTGGATCACGGCAGAGCGGTGTGCACCGCAAGGACGACTCCGAGGTGCGAGGAGTGCTGTTTGAAGGATGTGTGCGGGAAGAACCTTAAATAAATAAGATTCTTCGGGCTTCGCCCTCAGAATGACACCGATTCGGCTTCATTCACCGAATGACACTGATTTGGCTTCGCCCGGAATCTTTATCACATAGTTTTTAAATTATTTTTACATATAAGGAGGTAGATAAATGAGCGACGCGCTTATTGAACTGAAAGGCCTTGCAAAGAACTACGGAGACCAGCAGGTATTGAAGGGTATAGACCTTACCATTCAGAAGAACGAGTTTCTTACCCTGCTCGGACCCTCGGGTTGCGGCAAGACCACCACACTGCGTATCATAGCGGGATTTGAGGATCCGTCGGGCGGAGAGGTGCTCTTCGACGGCGTGGACATCACACGTATCCCTTCCCACAAAAGGGAGGTAAATACTGTATTCCAGAAGTACGCACTCTTTCCTTTTATGAATGTGTATGACAACGTGGCTTTCGGACTTAAGCTCAAGAAGATGGATGAGACCATCATCGACCACAAGGTCATGAACATGCTCGAGCTTATAGGTCTTCCGGACTTCGCCAAGAGGGATGTAAGCTCTCTTTCGGGAGGTCAGCAGCAGAGAGTTGCCATAGCAAGAGCTCTTGTAAATGAACCGAAGGTGCTCCTGCTCGACGAACCCCTCGGTGCGCTGGACGCAAAGCTCAGAAAAGGCATGCAGACCGAGTTGAAGAAGATACAGCGTGAGGTCGGCATTACATTTATCTTTGTCACACACGACCAGGAGGAGGCTCTCTCGATGTCCGACACAGTTGTCGTTATGAACGAGGGTATCATACAGCAGGTGGGAACTCCGACAGACATATACAACGAGCCGGAGAACAGGTTTGTGGCGTCGTTCATAGGCGAGTCGAACATAATAGAAGCCGTGATGAAGAAGGATCTTCTCGTGTCCTTCGACGGCTATGACTTCGACTGCGTGGACAAGGGCTTTAAGAACAACGAGGATGTAGAGGTTGTCATCCGCCCCGAGGATATAGATATTGTGAAGCCGAAGAACGCGAAGCTCAACGGCGTGGTCAAGTCCATAGTGTTCAAGGGCGTTCACTACGAGATAGTTGTCGAGACTCCGAAGAGGGATTACCTCATACACACGACGGATTACTTCGAGACCGGACTTGAGGTCGGACTGACCTTCGGACCTGATGATATACATGTTATGTACAGAATGGATTGGGAGTAAAAGAAGATGAAGCATTATAATAAGCTTGTGAGACCGTATATCATATGGTCCGCCCTGATCATATTGGTCCCGATCATTATGATCATACTGTATTCCTTCACCACCGGCGGAAATGCCTTAGTGAACATCAGCTTTACCTTAAAGAACTTTACGAGGATAGGCGAGCCCATCTATCTTGAGGTCTTGAAGAAGTCCCTTATCCTCGGACTTATATCCGTGAGCATATGCCTTGTGATAGGCTATATCCTCGCATATTTTATAACGCGCTTTTCGGATTCCGTGCAGGATCTGCTTATCCTGTTGGTCACCATCCCCATGTGGATCAACACCCTTCTTAGAACCTATGCATGGATAAGCCTTCTGTCCGACAACGGACTTATCAACTCCTTCCTCGGACTCTTCGGATTGGACGCGCATACATTTATGTACACGGACTTTGCGGTTGTTATCGGTCTTGTATCCGATATACTTCCCTTCATGGTCATACCGATCCACACCTCCATAAGGAAGATAGATCCTTCGCTTATAGAGGCGGCGCATGATCTCGGCGCAGACAAGTTCATGACCTTCAGAAAGGTCATACTGAAGATGTCCATCCCGGGCGTGATCAACGGCGTGATGATGACATTTCTTCTCTCCATATCTACCTTCGTCATCCCGAAGCTGCTCGGCGGAGGACAGTATATGCTTGTGGGTAACCTGATTGAGAACCAGTTTATCTCGGTCGGTGACTGGAACTTCGGAAGTGCACTTTCGATAATCCTTACACTTATTATCCTTATCGGACTCACGCTTATGAAGCGCTTCGACA
>ONVB01000211.1 GCA_900321145.1 uncultured Eubacteriales bacterium
ATCGGATGAAAGCATTGCCTCCCACTCTTCCGGGTCTATGCGGCGCTCAAAATCGTTATAAAGAAGCTCGAGCTCACCGTACAGGCCGTCGTGAACCTCTTCTTTTTCTTCCTGCGCGGACTCAGGCTTCCACTCAAGTGCCTCCTCGTAGGCTTTTCTCAGATCCATAAAGCCCTCCGGATCGTCCTCGGGATTAACGGACGAAAGCTTCTCCCTGTAGGCTCTCTTGATCATATTTTTATCATCTGTGGCTTCTATGCCAAGTATATCCCATTTATCCATTCTTTCACCTTAATGAAGAAGCCGCAGCTTTTACTCTGCGGCTTCATTGATATAGTCAATTCTTACTTTGCCTTACCCTGGTTAGCTACAGCTTCCATCTTAGCCTTAAGAGCCTCCTGGTCGCCAAGGTAGTAATGCTGAATAACATTGAAGTTGTCATCGAACTCATATACAAGAGGTACACCTGTCGGGATGTTAACACCGATGATGTCTTCCTTGCTTATATTATCGAAGTACTTAACAAGTGCACGGAGTGAGTTGCCGTGAGCGGCGATGATAACTCTCTTTCCTGCCTGCATATCCTTCTTGATCACATCCTCGAAGAAAGGAACTACTCTCTCGATGGTTGTCTCAAGGCTCTCGTTCGGAGGAAGAAGTGAAGGATCTACATCTCTGTACATATCCTGCTTCTTTGCGGATCTCTCGTCGTCATCAGTTAATTCCGGCGGCTTGATATCAAATGATCTTCTCCAGATCTTAACCTGCTCCTCGCCGTACTTCTCGGCTGTCTCGGACTTATTTAAGCCCTGAAGCGCACCGTAGTGACGCTCGTTGAGCTTCCATGTCTTGTTCACCGGGAGCCAGTTTCTGTCCATCTCGTCCAGGATATGGTTTAAGGTATGGATTGCTCTCTTAAGGTAAGATGTATAGCATACATCAAAGTCATAGCCCTCTTCCTTAAGTGTCTTACCTGCCTGCTTTGCCTCCTCGTGGCCTTTCTCGGAAAGGTCTACATCGGTCCAGCCGGTGAAGAGATTGAGCTTGTTCCACTCACTCTCGCCATGTCTTACAAGTACAAGTTTCATCATAGCATTTGTTCTCCTTTATGTAATATTTTTGATTTTTGAAATACCTGTAAATGATAACATATTATTATGAGTAACGCAAGCGCCGTGCATATACTAAAAACACGCAGGACGTTCGCTGTTTATTATATAAATATAAATCAGTGTTGCAGCTTTCCTAAGAACTCCTGCATACGGGTATTATCCGAGTTGAACACATCTTCCGGGGTTCCTTCGCAGGCGATCACTCCCTTGTCCATAAATATGACGCGGTCGGAGATATTTCGTGCGAACTCCATCTCGTGGGTTACGATCACCATGGTCATCTTCTGCTCGGCAAGAGCCTTGATAACCTTAAGGACTTCGCCGGTGAGCTCGGGATCCAAAGCCGAGGTGGGCTCATCGAAATAAAGAACCTTGGGATTAAGCGCGAGCGCCCGCGCTATGGCCACTCTCTGCTGCTGTCCGCCCGAAAGCTGGCTCGGATAGTAGTTTTCCTTGTCGGCAAGCCCCATCTTCTTAAGTATCTCTCTGGCCTCTTCGGTAACCTCATGTCTGTCGCGCTTTTGTACATGTATCGGTGCCTCGATCACATTTTGAAGCACATTCTTGTGAGGGAAGAGATTAAAGTTCTGGAACACAAGTCCGAAGTCCTTCTTAAGCTCCTTTAACACAGCCGGCTTCTCGTACACTGTTTTTCCGCCATCACTCATGGTTGCGGCAGCTTCACCCATATAGTAAAGCTCACCCTTATCCATAGTCTCGAGCATGGTCGCTATCCGAAGCAGTGTCGACTTGCCAGAGCCCGACGGTCCTATGATCGAGACTACCTCTCCCTCCGAGACGGATATGGATATTCCCTTTAATACCTCTAAGTCGTCGAATGCCTTCTTTACATTTTTTAATTCCACATAATACATATCAGTAATAAGCCATCCTCTTCTCTAATCTTCTCATCACAAAGGCCACTATCAGGTTGAACACATAGTAGAATATCGCCGATACCACAAAGGGTACAAAGGTCGTGTTGCTGGCCGCGATCTGCTTGGCTATGGTAAACATCTCCATATA
>ONVB01000210.1 GCA_900321145.1 uncultured Eubacteriales bacterium
ATAATTGTTGTTGAATAGCGCAAAATATACATCCGTGATGGGGATGGATGCATTCTCCTCCTTCTGTTCATAGGTTCCCGGGGAGAGGTTCTTTAAAAGTATGGTTATGATCTCCTGCTCAAGCATGTCATAGCAGTACTTCTGAAGATCCGCATCGATGGTAAGATAGATGTCATTTCCGGCCGCCGCGCTTCGCACACTGAGTTTTTCTATAACCCTGCCCAGGTTGTCGACATACATCTTCTCGCTTCCCGACACTCCGCGAAGGTCGCTCTCACAGTAACGCTCCACTCCGAGCTTTCCCACCATCTCCGTGCCGGAATACTTTTCGTCCTCGGGCAGCTTATCGTTATATGCCTCAAGCTCATCCGATGATATGGGACCTATGTAGCCTATGATATGCGCAAAGTACGCAGCATCATTGTAGCGTCTTAAGGACTTGACCGAGACGCTTATACCCGGGAGTTCATCGCTTCTCTCGGTCAGAGCCGCATTGCTCTTGTCCGAGATATCATAAGCTATGCTGACCGGAACATACTGCTGATAGCGGTTCATCCACAGCTTGTAACGGCATGCGCATACCTTATACTTAAGCTCGATGTCATAATCCTCCGGGATCTCGAACATATCCTCTCCGCACAGAAAATCCATTACCTCGTCGGCCGTTGAGTTCTTCTGCTCGTCCTTGAGAGAATCAAAATCCATGGATGAGTATACATCCTTGAGAAAGCTTTTTCTCGCATTTTCGGATACCGAGTACCTGAATTTGCCGTTCTTTACTTCTATGGGGAAATCAAAGGTAAGCTTGTCACCGTTCTTCTCGAGTATGAGTATGGTCTTCTTAAGTATCTCGTCCTTTAAGACATTTTCGTCCATACCCTGCTTTGCGGCAAGCGCGGAAAGAGCGGGATCGTTGGCGAAAACAACGGAGTACGAAAGCTCGTTATATGCAAGCAGCTTGCCGTTTCTGTCATAGATATTTCCCCTTACCGCGTCTATGGTAAGAGTCTTCTCCGACTTATAGATAAACTTGTCGGCATGCTCCTCGCCCTCAACTATCTGCAACACAAAAAGCCTTCTTGCAAGTATGCAAAAAAGCACTATGATAACTACCGTAACAGGGAAAAGCCTGTGTTTTATATATTCTAAAATAGCATCCCTTAAGGATATCAGCATTTCCTTAAGCATTTTTCTTTTCCTTATTTTTTTCCTTTAAATGCTTGTTGATGAACACAAATATCTTATACAGAACCACCGTGATTATCGCGGTATAAAGAGTCTCCGGAAGGATTATCCCGAAGAAATAACCCTTTAAGTCAAGCCTGTTCATAAGCATGAACGAAAATACATATATGCTCATGTTAAATATAAACTCATCCGCAATGACCACAAACAGCGGCAGCATGACATCCTCCACCATATAATTCTTATGGAAAAAGCCGTTCATATAGCCTATGATCATATAGAGGAACATAAAGGGTCCCATGATCTGCATAAAGAAGCAGTCTGTCAGAAAGCCGCAGAAAAAACCCGTGAGCATGCCCTCCTTCCTGCCTCTCATAAGTCCGAAGGACATGGTAAGTATCAGCATCAGATTAGGTGTGATGCCGTCTAAGTCATGCATGCCAAACAAGGTTGACTGCAGCAAAAAACAGACAAATATTAAGATGGCAAGTGTGATAACTCTTCGCATATATATAACCTTCAGATTGGTAATATCCTTCGACTCGCTGCGCTTTTTCGATGACATATGTGTCATTCCGGGGCGTAAACCCGAAGAAGCTTTATTATTCTTCAATGATGCTCTGCTTCCTGTCGGTGATGATGAGCACTTCGCTTATATTGTCAAAGTCACATGCGGGCTTTAAAAGCGCCGTCAGCGTCAGGTTGTTTGAATCAAGCGTATAGCTTTCTATATAACCCACGAGAAGACCGCCGTGATACCTGTCGGATATATCCGAGGTAAGCACCTTGTCGCCCACGGACACGCTGGCGTCCTTGTCTATATTCTCCACTACGAGCACACCGTTCTTGTAAGTGTTCAGGTTACCCTCCACTGTACAAAGCGCATCCGAAGGGATAAGCCTTGCGCTTATCTTCGAGCTGTCATCTATGATGGCCCTGACCTTGGAATACGAAGGATAACAGTCGGTCACTAATCCGAGCAGCCCCTCGCCGTACATGACATTTGCACCCTCAAATATGCCGTCGTCACTTCCCTTGTCTATATAGAACTCGGAAAACCACGAGGACGAGGCTTTCGAAAACACATGAGCCGCCGTCATATGCAGCTCGGGATAGCTCTCATCAAGCTTATAAAGCTCTCTTAGATTACCAAGCTCTATACTCATGGTCTGGTATCTGGTAAGCTGTCTCCTTGTCTCCTCAAGCTCCTTTTTAAGCTGCTCGTTTTCGGTGTTCAATTCATCTATCTTCTTTAAGTTCTTAAGCTTCGAATCGGTCCACAGCCCGATCTCGTTGACACCCTTTTGGAACGGAGCTACCAGCTTGCCCGTGTAGAGCTTTATGGTTGCAAGCCTGTCACCCGCGAAGTATGAAAGCAGCAAAAATATAACACAGACTATCGTCAGTGCCAAAAGAAGATATTTGGGGGGTATGTCTTTTCTTCTGTCGTTTCTGAACATATCTTGTAAATGCTTCTTTCTGTAAAGTCAAACTATGATGTTACCACGAAATCAGTTTTTTATCCACCATTTTTTGTACAGAGAGCATAATTCCGTACATGGCATGAGGGAAAGTAAGTCCTCCCTGGAAGTATACGGCGTAGGGCTCCTTCATCGGCGCATCGGCCGAAAGCTCGATGGATGCTCCTCCGGTAAATGCACCTGCAGCCATGATCACCGGATCGTCGTAACCCGGCATATCCCACGGGATGGGCTTCACATAACTGTCTACGGGAGCTGCTGCCTGTATGCCCTCGCAGAAGGCTTCAACAAGCTCCGGTCTGCCCAGCTCCACAGCCTGTATGATATCCGTTCTTTCATCATCCCCTGCCGGATGAGCCTTAAATCCAAGCCTCTCATAGAGCTTTGAAGCAAATATCGCACCCTTTAAGGCCGAAGCCGTGACCGTGGGAGACATGAAAAGACCCTGAGCTATCTGCCTTGTAACGCCCAAGGATGCCCCTACCTCCTTGCCGAGTCCGGGACTTGTAAGTCTTGCGGCCGCATTCTCCACGCATTCCTTTGTGCCGCATATATAACCGCCTATGGGCGAAAGCCCGCCGCCCGGGTTCTTGATGAGCGAACCGACTATCATATCCGCTCCGACCTCGGAGGGCTCTTTTAGCTCCACGAACTCGCCGTAACAGTTGTCCACCATGACTATCACGTCCGGCTTTATGTCTTTTATAAACTTTATCAGCTCACCTATCTGAGCTACGGTAAAGGAAGGCCTGACATCATAGCCTCTCGAGCGCTGTATCTCTATAAGCTTTGTATGCTCATTTATGGCAGCTCTTATGCCGTCAAGATCAAAGCTGTGATCTGCTTTTAAGTCAACCTGTCTGTAGGTCACTCCGTACTCGGCAAGCGATCCGCGTTCAGGTCTTATGCCTATAACGCCCTGAAGGGTATCGTAGACTCCTCCGCAGGGAGACAGGATCTCATCCCCCGGCCTTAAGTTTCCGAACAGGGCGACGGTAAGCGCGTGTGTTCCGCTCACTATCTGCTGCCTGACCAAAGCATCCTCTGTTTTAAACACCCTTGCGTAGACGCGCTCTAAAGTGTCCCTTCCGGTATCATTGTAGCCGTAGCCGGTCGAACCCGCCAGGTGCTCCTCTCCGAAGCGTTCGTCTCTCATGGCATTTAAAACCTTTATCTGATTTACAAAGGATATCCTGTCTATCCTCTCAAAACGTTCCTTCAGACCGTCGAGTATTTCGGTCGAAAGCTCGTAGACCTTCTCGTCTATCCCTGTCGCTGTTATCATATCCTTTATAACGTCACTCATTTTATGATTCCCTTTTCTCTCAATATATCTTTTATAAATCCGAGCTGTTCATCCTCGGCGGGGAGCTGATCCTTATCCACTCTGATCACATCCCTTTCCCGTCTGAACCAGGTAAGCTGTCTTTTGGCAAAATGTCTCGTATCCCTCTTTATGATCCTTACCGCCTCATCAAGGTCATACTCACCTTCAAATACTCCGAAGAACTCCTTATAACCGAGTGCCTGCATGGATACGCTCGATCTGTCAAGTCCGTATCTTTCGATAAGTCCCTTTACTTCTTCAAAAAGCCCCTGCTTCATCATCTGATCAACCCTTAAGTCTATCCTTTGATAAAGCTTTTCCCTGTCCATGTCAAGGACAAAATATGCGAAGTTATAAGGGCTTTCCTTTGCCCTTTCCCGTTCGTTATGCTCTGAGATCATGCGTCCCTGATCATGCTTGAACATCAGTGCTCTCATAACTCTTTTTACGTTATTCTTATGTATGCTCTCCGCCGCACCCGGATCCTCCTCTTTCAGGAGGTCATATAAAGCATCCGCGCCCTTTGATCCATAGAGCTCTTCAAGGAAACTTCTGTACTCCTCATCGCCTTTTTCTTCACCGAAGTCAACATCATAAAGAAGGGCCTGTATATAAAAGCCTGTCCCTCCTGTTATAAGCGGTATCCTGCCCCTGCTCCATATATCCTCGCAGCATTTTAAAGCAAGCTCCTTAAAGAGAGCAGCGTTCATATCTTCGGTCGGGTCGAGCACATCTATCAGGTGGTGTGGGATGCCCTGCATCTCCTCATGCGTAATCTTCGCGGAGCCGATGTTCATATCCCTGTATACCTGCACCGAGTCGGCCGAAACGATCTCTGCATCTATCTCTCTTGCAAGCTTCAACGAAAGCCCGGTCTTGCCCGCGGCCGTCGGTCCTGTAAGTATGACCATTTTCTTTTTCTCAGACATCAGACTATCCTCTTGAATTTCTTCTCGAGTTCCTTTTCGCTCACGGAGATTATGGTCGGTCTTCCGTGAGGACAGGTATAAGGATTCTCGAGTGTCAGCAGCTTGTCGAGCAGTCCCTCGGCTTCAACCTGACTTATCCTGGTATTTCCCTTTATCGCTGCCTTGCATGCCATGGAGGCAAGCTTTCTTATGAAGACATCATTGGACATATATCCCGAGTTCTCGATGAGCGAACCCACAAACTCCATGAACATATCCCTGCCGTGTATGTCATAGAGATTGCTCGGAACGGCGTTGATCTTGAACTCATTTCCGCCGAACTCCTCTATGTCGTAGCCAAGCTTTATAAAAAGGTCGAAATTGTCCATCACCGCCTGCTTTTCCGCATAGTTGACCGTGACTATCATCGGAGGCAGAAGCTGCTGTGACAGTATCTTCTTTTCCTTAAGATTCTTTACGAAAGCCTCGTAGTTTATCTTCTCATGGGCAGCATGCTGATCCATGATAAAGAGGTTGTCCTCATACTCTATAAGCCAATAGGTACCGAACACCTGGCCTATCACACGGTGCTTCTTTCTCGCCTCTTTCGTCATGAAATCCTCATCGAAGACAGTGGTCTGCTCCATCACGACCTTCTGTCCTTTGGCATTATATGAGGATATCTCCGTATCTCTTTGAACCGCCGGCTCAGTGATAACGGCGTCTGTCTTTTCAAATGTTGCGGCCTCGCCCTTCATAAGCCTCTCAAGCTCGCCGGTATCTTGTTTTTCTTCCTCAGCCTTTAAAGCATTGAGAAACTTATAGGATTCGCTCACCTTGGAGGCGCTTCTTACGGGCTCATGCATATTGACAGGTCTTGCGCTCTCCGCATTTCTCTGCCTCTCAAAGGGCTCCGCGGGCTTGACGCCCGAGTTCATCTCCTTAAGCCTTACAGCCTCTTCATTTCTTTGCTCTGCTCTTATCTCTCTCTCGGAGTCCGGCCCGGTCTCCGGGATCAGATTCTTGTCAAGGAGCGCATCCCTGACTCCTCTTGAAACCGTCGTGAAAAGCTCCTTCTCGTGCTCATACTTAAACTCCATCTTGGTAGGATGTACATTTACGTCCACCTTTTCGGTCGGAAGCTCTATATAGAGCACGGTAAAAGGAAACTGGTGCTGCATCATAAAGGTCCTGTATCCCTCCTCTATGGCGCGGTTTACTAAATTGTTCTTTATAAATCTTCCGTTTATAAAGTAGTTTTCGTATGATCGGTTTCCTCGGTTTATATTCGGCCTGCCGATAAAACCGGTTATCTTTATCTCTCCCTCCTCGTGATCTACACTCAGGAGATTCCTGGTTATGTCCTTGCCGAAAAGCTGGTATACCGTGTCCTTCACGGAACCGCTTCCGGAGGTGTCGATCACAACCCTTCCGTTTGAAATGAGCTTAAATGCTACGGACGGGTGTGAAAGCGCAAGCCTCTGGACTATATCGCTTATATACGAGGCCTCGGTCATGGCAGTCTTCAAAAACTTCTTTCTGGCGGGAGTATTATAAAAGAGGTCCCTGACTATGACCGTTGTTCCCGACGGTACGCCTACCTCGGAAAACTCTCTTTCGGCTCCTCCCTTTACTACATACTTTGTTCCGACCAAAGCGTCATAGGTCTTGGTTATAAGCTCCGTCTCTGAAACTGCCGCGATAGTCGCAAGCGCCTCACCCCGAAAACCGAGAGAACCGATATTTGCAAGGTCCTCCGAGCTGTCTATCTTGCTTGTCGCATGGCTTAATACCGCAAGCCTTACCTCATCACGGTCTATACCTACTCCGTTGTCCGTGACTCTTATAAGTGTGCTTCCGCCATCCTTTATCTCTATGGTGATCGCACCCGAACCCGCGTCGATGGAATTCTCCAAAAGCTCCTTTACCACGGAAGACGGACGCTCTATGACCTCGCCGGCCGCTATCTTGTCTATTGTCTCCTTGTCTAACAGTTTGATCATATTCTATCTCCGTAAGTAAGATCCTTCACTTCGTTCAGGATGACGCGTGTCATTCTGAGAGGAGAAACGCAAATGACGAAGTCATTTTATTAATGCGTTTCGACGACAGGACACGACGTAAGTGAGACTCGAA
>ONVB01000209.1 GCA_900321145.1 uncultured Eubacteriales bacterium
AATTCTCATATTATCGGGTGTCCCGAGTGCCGCGATATATACAGAGCCGTACATGATCTGTATGAGCTCGGCTTTGAAGGCGGAGTAGCGAAGGTCAGCGAAAAGATCAGAGACAGAGTTGTCGTTCGGGAACAACGTTCGGCAGCAGGTGTTAATGATAAGCAATATCGGTCTGACACAGAGGAGGAATACTATGAACGCTAAAACAATTTCGATACCTACAGTGCTTAAGATAGGTGAGGGTGTGCTTGACAGCCTGGGAGCAGCTATACGTCAGGGCGGAGTGGAAAATGTGGTCATCTACTTCGGCAACGGACTTATAGATATGTTCGGTGAGCGTGTCATGAAGAGCTGCAGGGAAGCAGGTGTAAATGTATATGAGTACTGTGAGCTTGATACGGTTGATATAAATGATATTATCGACTTTGCATTTGCCATAGACAATAAGGTTCAGGGGATAGTCGGTATAGGCGGCGGAAAGGTGATAGATGCCGCAAAGTATACGGGCTACTTAAGAAAGCTTCCTTTTTTCTCGGTACCGACTTCAAGCTCGAGCGACGGTTTCTCAAGCGCGTCGGCTTCGCTTATCATAGACGGAAGAAGAAATACAACTCCCGCTGCGCTTGCCTACGGGATCATAGTCGATCTTGACGTGATAAGCTCGGCCCCGGAAAGATTCCTCTATTCGGGGGTGGGAGACTTAGTGGCGAAGATAACGGCTCTTTACGACTGGATATATGAAGAGCAGTGCGGGGCGGCCGTTGTAAACGACTTTGCTCTGATGATAGCGAAGAAGGCGGTAAACAGCTTCGTGCGAACGCCTTTTGAGTCTATTCATGACAGGCTTTTCTTAAAGGAGCTTATGGACTCGCTTGCAATGTGCGGTATCGCTAATGAGATTGCCGGATCAAGCTCGCCCACGAGCGGAAGTGAGCATCTTGTGTCTCATGCGTTGGATAAGTTTCTCGAAGTGCCTCAGCTGCACGGCGTACAGGTCGGAATAGCAACATACATCATGAGTATGGTACAGGATCACAGGTACGAGAGAGTAAGGAAGATATTTACCGATACGGGCTTTTTTGATCATGTGGCTACAGTGGGCATGAAGAAGGCTGACTTTGAAAGGGCGATAGATCTCGCTCCTACGATCAAACCTCACCGCCATACCTATCTTCATGAGGAGAAGTACCGTGAGGCCGCAAAGAAGCTGCTTTATACGGACGATATACTTAACAGGATACTTGTATAGGGAAAGTGGAGAACGAAAAATATAAAAGACCGGCAGGCACAGATGCTTTCCGGTCTTTGTTTAATGTTCAAATACATATTTCTTATTCTGCAGTCTTTTTTCGAAGTCGTCATGCGGCAGCGGCCTGTCGTACAGATATCCCTGCGCTACCTGACAGCGGACACCTCTTAAGAAGGAAGCCTGCCCTTCGGTCTCGACGCCCTCCGCGAGTGCGGTCATTCCGAGCTCGCGTATCATATTTACGGTATTCTTGATAACTACTGCCTCGGCGGACGTTCTCTGCTCGGCATCGTTCAGGAAGGATTTGTCGAGCTTTATCACATCCACGGGAAGCTCCTTTAACAGGTTGACCGAGGAGTAACCCGTTCCGAAATCATCGATAGAGGTGTAAACCCCTGCTCTCTTCAGGTCATTTACGAGCTTTATGAGAGCTGACATATCGTCATGTCCGGACATCTCGGTGATCTCGACCTCGATGAGATCGCTGCTTATATCATACTGTTCTTTAAGCCTTAATATATCCTCCGACAGGGAAGCCGAGGTCAGGTTTACCTTGGAGAAGTTCGAAGAGATGCGAACGGGAGTAAGTCCGGAGTCTATCCAGTGTCTCAAGTCACTGAGCATCCTCTCAAATACATAGAAATCAAGCTGGCACACCGTTCCTTCACGCTCAAGCACTGGGATAAATTCCATGGGCGGGATCAGCTTACCGTTGTACTTCCATCTAACCAGAGCTTCGCATCCGCACAGGGTGTTGGTCATAAGGTCTACCTTAGGCTGATAGTATACGACGAATTCCTGGTCCTTAAGCGCACGCTTAAAGTGAGAGGACACGAATTTGTCATGCATGGTGTTCGACAGCATATCTTTGTTGAAGATCACTATACTGTTGCGCGAATTGTATCTTGCGGTATTCAAGGCGGTATTTGCCTTCATCACAAGCTCGTCCATATTTGCCACATCATTGGCGCGGCAGACACCGGCTCTGACCTCTATATCGATGCTTCTCATGCCGTTGCCGAGTTCTATGGAAAGGTTCATCTGCTTTATAAATTCGAGGAAGCTGTTCTCATGCTCCTTTTTGATCAGGATCGCAAAGTTGTCACCGCCCATCCTTCCGATCTGTTCTTCGGGATTCAATGTTGCCTTGCAGGATTGTGCGAATTCTATAAGAAGCCTGTCGCCGCCGCGGGCACCTATGGTTCTGTTGATATACTTGAAATTCTTTATATTTACAAACACCACCACATAGTTTCTGAGGGTGTTCTTTGCGGCCAAAATGTTGCCGAAGCGCATGAAGCCGGCAGTGTTGGGGATGCCGGTCAGACCGTCCGTGAAAGGTACATTGTCAAGGAGATTCATCATACGTGAACGACCTAAAGCCATGTAGATCACACGCCCTACGGTGTTGACGTTTCTCAGTTCCGTAGGAGAAAAGGGGTGATCGGGAACCGGATAAGCATACAACAGGCCGCGGCCGCCTTCACCGGTCTTTTGCTCAAACATCTCCGGTGAGTCGGCAAATCCCTCGGGTGAGGTGTATAGCGACTTGCTTACGGTGCGTGATTTGCGTGACTGTGCATTTGCGGGGATGGTCACCTGCACATCCAAACGGCCTATGTGCAGATATTCGGCAATAGAAATAACATGTATGGCGATATGACTTGCCATAGCATCAAAGTCAGGAATATTTACATCTGTTTTTTCGATGAACTCTGTGAGCAGGTCAGAGTAAATAGAGTTATCTTCCATAGTGGTCCCCCGAAAATCAACTAATATGGATTATACTTCAATTTGCACAAATAGTCAAAGAAACTTTGTGGATAATCACCGTGAAAATTAGTGATAAATAATCCCAAAAACTTGTTCTTTATTTTTGAAAGCTTGTAGTGTATAATATAGCGCAGTCAACGGCGTTAGAATGCCGCAATAAAGAAATGGAGGAATATAAAATGTTAGTTTCAGCTACAGAGATGCTTAAGGCAGCAAAGGCCGGACACTATGCAGTCGGTCAGTTCAACATCAACAACCTTGAGTGGACAAAGTCGATACTTTTAACCGCTCAGGAGCTTAATTCACCCGTTATCCTTGGTGTATCCGAGGGCGCAGGAAAGTACATGACAGGCTTCAAGACCGTAGCTGCTATGGTAAAGGCTATGGACGAGGAGCTTAAGATCACGGTTCCGGTTGCTCTTCACTTAGATCACGGTACATATGAAGGCTGCTACAAGTGTATCAAGGCAGGCTTTACATCTATCATGTTCGATGGTTCACACTATCCGATCGAGGAGAACATTGCGAAGACTTCAGAGCTTGTAAATGTTGCTCAT
>ONVB01000322.1 GCA_900321145.1 uncultured Eubacteriales bacterium
GAGGAGGCTTTATTTAAGGCTATAGATATCAACAAGGAGGATGAGCTTTCGAGAAGAAGGCTTTTGATGCTTGCCGATGCATATTCTATGGCAGGGAAGAGTGATGACGCGATAGAGCTCTTAAAGAGGGGGACTGCCTTTTATAAGAATTTCCGTGGCAGGGACTTCGTTTATAAGCTTATAAGGGTAGCCGGCAGTGAGGGTTATATAAACCTGTGCAGCGAAGCCTTCGAGGAGGCCTGCAGCAGGGATCCGTCGGATGCTCATCTGTATTACGAGATGGGCTCCGTACTGAGAGATAACGGCCTTTTGCGTGAGGCGAGAAAAGTTTTTGAAAAGGGAATTGCTCTTGACACACAGTATGGGGAAAACTTATACTGTGAGTTGGTCGAAGTCATACTTTTGAAAAAGAGCTTTATCAAGCCGAATGTGTCTTCTCTTGTGGAGAAGGCCAGGGAGCTTGAAAAGGAAATGAACTCGCCGTATACGATAGTCAAGCTGATGAGGCTTTACAGGGTGCTCGGCAGGTATAAGGATGTGGTCGAAACCGCGAAGAAGGGACTGAACATGAAGTATTGCGTGGGCTGTCCCTACCCGGGGTGTCATGAGATCATGTACCAGATGGGCCTTGTTCTTGAAGCCGAGGGACGGTACAGCGATGCGCTTGCCTGCTTCAATAAGGCACTTACGGTGGCAGGGCACTATCCATTATATGAGAAGGCAGTCAAAAGGATTGAAGGAAAGATAAAGAAATGACGGTAGGAATCGATTTAGGTACAACGAACAGTTTAATAGCATATTTTGACGGCGAAAAGCCGGTGATCATACCGAACAGATTAGGTGAGAAGCTTACTCCGTCCGTAGTTGCGGTTGACGAGGACGGAACCGTATATGTCGGGCAGACGGCAAAGGAGATCAAGCTCAAGAATCCGCTCATGACCGCAGAGGTTTTCAAGAGAAGCATGGGAACCTCCAAGGAGTTTGTGCTGGGGGACAGGAAGTTTACCGCGGAGGAGCTTTCTTCACTTGTGTTAAGATCCCTTAAGGATGATGCGGAGGCATATTTTCACGAGCCTGTGACGGAAGCGGTCATCAGTGTTCCCGCCTACTTTAACGATAAGCAGAGAAAGACGACAAAGAAGGCCGGTGAGCTTGCGGGCTTTAAGGTGGAGCGTATCATAAGCGAGCCGACTGCGGCCGCTATAGCCTACGGTATCAACGACAGGGAGGCGGACACAAGGTTTCTGGTATTTGACCTGGGCGGCGGTACATTTGACGTGTCACTGCTCGAGCATTACAAGAATATAATGGAGGTAAGGGCCGTGGCCGGGGATAACTTCCTGGGCGGGGAGGACTTTACCGAGGTTCTGGAGCAGATATTCCTAAGGAAGAATGATATAGACGAGGACAGTCTCGATATAAGGGACAGGGCGAGACTCAGAAAGCAGGCGGAGATCGCCAAGCTTGCCTATGAGGAGGGCAAGAAGACCATTTTAAGGTTCAGGCTCGGTGATAAGGAATATGAGCAGGAGATAAGTCTGGATGAGTATGAGAAGGCATGTCAGATCCTGCTTGCGAAGATCAAAAAACCTATAGAGCGTACACTCAAGGATGCGGATATCAAGCTTGCTGACATAGACGAGGTAGTGCTTGTCGGCGGTGCCACAAGGCTTTCCATACTAAGGCGTTTCGTGAGCCGTCTGTTCGGAAGGCTTCCGAATACGAGCATCAACCCCGATGAGGTGGTTGCATGTGGTGCCGCTATCCAGGCTGCCATGAAGGAGAGGCAGGAGTCGGTCAAGGAGGTTATACTTACGGATGTATGTCCGTTCACCTTAGGAACCTCAGTCAGTGTTATGAGACGGGACGGCATAAGGGATAACGGACATTATCTTCCGATGATAGAGAGAAATACGGTCATTCCGGTGAGCCACACAGAGAAGCTTTATACGACGGATGATAACCAGACAAGGATAAGAGTAGATGTACTTCAGGGCGAGAGTCGCATGGCCAAGAACAATGTTCTGCTCGGCGAGGTGTGCGTACCGGTGCCTGCGGGACCTGCGGGAACCGAGGGCGTGGAGGTTATATATACTTACGATGTGAACTCCATACTCGAGGTTGTGGTCAAGGTTCTTTCGACCGGTGTGACCGAACGTGTTGTCATAAAGAATGAGGATACCGATCTTTCGGATGAAGAGATAGATGAGCGTTTAAAGGCCCTCGATGAGCTTAAGCTCCACCCGAGAGAGAAGGAGGAAAACAAGCTTCTTTTACTTCGCGGAAACCGTATGTATGAGGAGAAGACCGGAGACGCAAGGCGGGCCATAGAGCAGGCGATGAATGCCTTTGAGGAGGTTCTCGACCGACAGAAATCCGAGGAGATCGCCAGGGAGAGAAAGATGTTCAAGGAGTTCCTTGACAGCATGGAGGATATAGAATAATAACATAAGCATATACCACGGAAGACGCTATAATTCAGCGGCCGGCCGCTGATCGGGAACGTGAAAGCATATGCCTCCGCGGTGCATATAAAAAACTGTTGACATACGGTTTTAAGTGTGGTAATATGCTCAAGTATGTTTCGGCGGATGCAACCGGAACGAGAATGAAGCAGAGTATCCACTCTCACCTCATCGCATTGGCGCATGCAGGTCAGAAAGGCATATTGATTTGTTTTTTGCCGTTTATGTGGATAGCTCTGAAAAGGCTATCCATTTTTTATTAGGGAGGTGTTTTTTTATCAGCGAGTTAATGATCAATGAGCAAATAAGGGACAAGGAAGTCAGAGTCATCGGAATAGACGGTGAGCAGCTCGGAGTAATGCCTACAAAGGATGCCATGAAGCTTGCAGCCGATGAAGGTGTTGACCTTATCAAGATTGCGCCTACGGCAAAACCGCCGGTGTGCCGCGTGATGGATTACGGCAAGTATAAGTATGAGCAGACGCGCCGCGAGAAGGAAGCAAGAAAGAAGCAGAGGATCATAGAGATCAAGGAAGTGAGACTTTCACCTAACATTGATGACAACGATCTCAAGACTAAGTCCAACATGGCAAGAAAGTTCCTTACCAAGGGCGATAAGGTGAAGGTAACCTTAAGATTCAGAGGAAGAGAGCTCGCACATACCCAAAACGGTAAAGCAATATTAGATCAGTTTGCTGAAGGTCTTTCGGACGTGGCGGTTGTTGAGAAGGCTGCTAAGTTCGAGGGCAGAAGCATGATAATGTTTTTGGCTGAGAAGAGATAGGATATAATAAAGGAGGAAACACAATGCCAAAGTTAAAGACAAAGAAGTCCGCTGCAAAGCGCTTCAAGAAGACAGGAACAGGTGAGTTAAAGAGAAATAAGGCATACAAGAGCCATATTCTTACCAAGAAGAGCACA
>ONVB01000208.1 GCA_900321145.1 uncultured Eubacteriales bacterium
AGTGCGTCGATCGGGAGATGTGTCAGCATGCCCAGAGAAGAGTAACCGGTGCCGAAGTCATCCATCTCGATACGGAATCCCATACCCATACCGCGCAGCTCCTTGGCGGTGGAGATCACCTGATCGGAGTCGCCGGTATAAGCGGACTCCGTGATCTCCAGCATCAGATCGTCCGGGCTTAACCTGTTCTCCTCTAAGATTTCCTTGAATATATTCTTCAGATCCGGTGTCAGCATGTCTATACGCGATACATTTACCGATACGGGCACCGCAAATCCGAAACGGTCCTTCCATTCACGTATCCTTGCCGCCGCCTCACGCCATACAAACCTATCCAGATCTAATATAAGTCCGTTTTCTTCAAGCAGCGGGATGAAAACTCCGGGACTTATCAGTCCAAGCTCCGGATGATCCCAGCGCACCAAAGCTTCGGCACTTGCCAAAACCGGGCTTTCGGGACGAATATCATATTTGGGCTGGAAGTAGACCATGAAGCGGTCGCTTTCCAGTGACGGCCTGAAATCCTCCAGCAGCCTCTCCTTGAACAGCTCTGCTTCATGCATTTTCGTATCATAGATCCCGACCGCCTTCCGATAACCGCTTTTCACCGTATTGGAAGCAATCTTCGCATAGTCAAAGCGGCGCTCGATCTGAAGCGATTTATCAACCTCCGCATACACACCCATACGAAGACGGACGCGATTCTTCGACACATCCTCATCGACCAGATCCTCCGATGCCTGGTCCAGTATTCTCTCGTAATCTTCCCTGTGAGGACAATAGATGAAGAAGATGTCAGCGCTTCGACGGCAGCATACACCGCCGATCTCCCGGGATATCTGACGAACTCTCTTTCCTATCCTGGCAAGTACGCTGTCGCCATACTGCTTTCCGTATCTCTCATTGAGCATGTTGAAATGATTGACATCGAGCACTATGGCATCCATAGGCATATCACTGTAATGCTGATCATACATCCTCACATAACGAAGGAAGTAATCGAGGTTAAGAAGATTCGTAAGACTGTCGCGTTCCGTGGAATTGATTATGCTTCTCTTTTCGGTAAGCTCGATACACCTGTTCACGCGGGTACGGACGATCTCTGCAGAAGGATATGGCTTCGGGATAAAGTCTATGGCGCCTATCTTGAGACAGTCTACCTCTGCGCTCTGATCCGCCGTCATAACGATAACCGGAATTCCGTTTAATTCCTCTTCTTCCTTCATCACCCTCAGCACTTCCATACCGCCCATCTGCGGCATCTTCAGATCAAGAAGCACCATGGCCAGTTCATCCTTATGTATCTTGACCTGCTCCAACGCCTCTATTCCGTCATAGGCATAAATGATCTCAAACATGTCCTCAAGCATGGTTCCAAGCATCATCTGATTGATCTGCTCGTCATCCACTATAAGTACCCGGCGCTTAAGATGCATGATCTCCGCATCTTCATCCTCCGCGAATATCGGCTTTGCATCCGTCTCGGCATCCTCCCTCGAGATGGCACCCATGCCTTTGAGCAGCTTCTTTTCTTCGTACATCAAATTGTCCGCTCGCTCAAACACATCATGAAAGCTGCTGTCCTCTCCGGGTTTATATTCCGAAAGACCGCCGGAGATGACAACCTCATTTTTACTTATATGCTCCACAGAGCGGTCATGCAGCGCCAGAACCAGCTCATTTCTGATGAAATAATCACGGTCGTGAAGGATCACAACGAATTCATCCCCGCCGACACGAAAGACGGGACTGTGCTGAAATATGTCGCATATCATCCTGCTTGCGCTCTTGATATATTCATCACCCGCTTTGTGACCGAGAGTATCATTTATCACCTTAAGGCCGTTTACGTCACAGACAACAACCGCAAATGCATCTGCAGTCCCGGCTTCAATAGAACCGTCAATCTCCTTCTCGCGGAAAAGAAAAGCATGCTTGCTCTTGACCCCGGTCATAGGATCCGTAAGCGCGATCGACTGCGCCTCATCGCGCTCTTCCTTGGCTTTCTTCTCCCATCTTTCCATGGATGTATGGTTTACGAGCATAACGATCAAAGACAGGCCAAATAAACCGACGATAACAAAAACACTGGTATTGTCTGCATCATGAAGCCGTGTAAGCTGTTCCGCAAGAAACTCTTCCTTGCTCTGAGCGAGGATCTCGGGCTCCGCCGTTTTGTCCATGTATGCGGAGATTTCCGATACGATCGCATTTTCTCTGTCTTCATTTAACCTTTCCGCCCAGGTCATCGCCATAAGCACGATAAAGACAAGCAGGGAAAGCCATACTATGATAGCTTTGCCAAACTTTCTTTCGTGATCCTTGCGGATGACACGATTGAAGTAGATAACACCGATGAATGACCAGACGGCCATAAGCACATAAGTTTCCGTTGCGATCGTATAGTCGGAAAAGAAGCTCGGGAAAAGCAGAAAGACTGCGAAAGCTACTAATATCAACAGACAGAAGCCGCTTATGATACGGTTCTTTTTTACACCCTCCTGCCCGGATACCTTAAATACAGCCACAGACACAAAGCCATAGATCATGGTGGCGCCAAATGTTGTGGCATCCACGATCCATCCGATTGCCGTTCTTCCGAGGAACGGTATGGGCAGGGAGACAAGCAAAACCAAAAGAATGGCATTTACAGGAATCTGTCTGTCACTCAGATCGGCAATGCGCTTAGGAAGAATACCATCCTTCGCCACTGCATAGCACAGGCGGCTCAGGGCACGAAGCATGCCGATAAGACTGGTAAGAACAAGCGCAAGCAGGGATACCATCAGGATATTCACACCGGTCTGCCCGAGATAGTAGTTTGCCGCATAAAAGGCCGGAAGCCCCTCTATCCCTTCGAATTCATCCAGCCTGCCGATATAATCCATCCATCCGGTGCAGCCCTCCGGATAAGCGGTAACACTCAAAAGAATAACAAAGATATATAATGCCGTGGTAACGGCTGCGGAAATAACAAGAACACGGAACATATTGCTGTGCTTGAATTTATACTCCTCAGCCGAGTGAGACACGGTCTCAAATCCTATAAAAGCCCAGGGAGAGATAAAAGCGATACGTGCTATCTGACGAAGAACATCCTTATCGGGAAGAAAATTCGGGCTCATGCTCATCCCGGACCGGCTGTGTCCAAACATGGCAACAGCAAAACATACGGTAATACCCACCGTAAAGAGTATCACCATCACAACCATGATCCTTGCAGTCGTCTTTTTGCTCTTCATGCACAGCAAACCGACAAGCCACATCACAACCAGGGTTACAAGGGCTTCGCCTAAGTAAACCTCATAGCCAAAGACCGTAAAGAGACAGCATTGCTTAAAAACCGCCTTCAGAAAATATCGCGCAAAAAGAGGTATACTTGTGGCATTAGCCCAGAAAATCGATGCGTAGATCAGGAACATGAACCAGGCGATCAGAAAAGCGAAATCATAGCCGAAAATCTGCTTTACATAGTTATACAGACCTCCGGTACCCGGATAACGATTTGCCAGAAAATGATAATGTGAGGACACCATCAGCATCATCGCAAACCCTATCAGCAGTCCGAGAATAGACCCCATCGGCCCTGCCTGCGAGAGATATGATCTGCTGGTGACCACAAGAGAACCCCAGCCTATGGCTGAGCCAACCGATAAAGCCCAGACCGCCACCGGTGAGAGATAGGGTCTGAGTTTAACCGAACCATTGGTAGAAGATGCTCGTTCCTTCATTTTACTCACTCCTCTGTATATCAACCGTACTTCCTGGTGGGAATAGTTCACATTTCAAAGACGCCGACAGGCTGTACCATCATCCGTCCAACTTGCTATATGATAACACAGACTGACGTTTTTTTCTATCCCCAAGAGTAAAAAGAAGCTTAAGCAGGAGCTTTTCCCGAAAATAAGTACCACAGTCACG
>ONVB01000207.1 GCA_900321145.1 uncultured Eubacteriales bacterium
TAGCATTTTCGTTTATACTGCAGATATTCGATCCGGCATTTGTGGAGTTGAATTACGGGGATGCCCTCTGGTATTGCTTTGCGATAGTGACGACAATAGGCTTCGGTGACATAACAGCAGTTTCAATCGTGGGCAGGATACTCTCGGTAATACTGGGAATATACGGTATAATCGTGGTAGCTTTGATCACATCGATCATAGTCAACTTCTATTCTGAGGTAAAGTCGGAACCTGATGAGGTTAAGACAGAGGATGAGGATGATGAAGCCGCCGAAGAAAAATGATTCATGTATGTAGCATAAAGAGATGAAAAGATCCTTCGGGTTGCGCCCCGGATTGACACGGTGTCATCCTGAGCGCAGCGAAGGATCTTTCTTGATTTACGGGAAAAAGAACAAGCTCCTTTACGGCGGTTTTGTTGATAAAAGTTTTCACTATAAGCTCTTTATTTTTGGGATGATTTGGGGTATTCTTACTATTTGTACAATTATTGGTTACGGATAGTAAGGAGAGAAAAATGGCTGATAATTTGATTTCAATTAATGGTCTCTTCGCAGGTGTTGATGGAGAGACCATTCTTCATGATATCAACCTCGATATCAAGCGAGGAGAGACACATGTCCTTATGGGACCGAACGGCGCGGGCAAGTCCACGCTCGGCAATATACTGATGGGAAACCCGGTGTATACACTTGAAAAGGGAAGCATATTCTTCGATGGCGAGGATATAACGGGTGAGTCCGCGGACAAGAGAGCGCTCCGCGGCATGTTCCTTTCGTTTCAGAATCCCCTCGAGGTTCCCGGACTTACGGTCGATGCATTTATAAGAAATGCTCTCCGTGTGAAGAACGGCAGGGCTGTAAAGTTCATGCAGTATAACCGGGAGCTTACCGAGACCATGAAGATACTGAATATAGATCCTTCATATGCGGAAAGAGACCTGAATGTGGGCTTTTCGGGCGGTGAGAAGAAGAAGGCGGAGATACTCCAGCTTCTTATGCTTAAGCCCTCCTTTGCAATCCTTGACGAGACCGATTCGGGACTTGACGTGGATGCGGTAAAGACGGTATCTCTCGGAATCAAGGAGTATCAGAAGCGTGAGGACGGCGCGCTGCTTATCATAACTCACAACGCCAAGATACTTGAGTCGCTCAAGGTTGATCATACTCATATCCTTGTAAAGGGAAGGATCGTTGAAAGTGGCGACGCGTCTCTCGTTGATAAAATCAATAGAGAAGGCTTCGAGAGCTATATCACAGAATAACAGTACACAATTCAGCGGCATCCAAATACCAGATTATATACCGTCGCGACGGGAAGTTATTTTCAAGGGGCATTTCAAAGCCCCTTGAAAATAACTATCCCAGGCAGACGGGCCGGATACTTCGTGCCGCTGAATGTCACTATATTACATGTCACATATAAACAGGAGATAACATGTCAGAAATCGATTTTGAAAGTATGGAGCGTGAAGCCTACGACTTTATAGACGAAGAATCGGAGGAGAACTTTTACCGCTTTAAGGAGGGACTTACCGAGGAGATAGTCTTGCGACTCTCCGAGGAGAAGCATGATCCCGACTGGATGCGGGAGTTCAGGCTGAAGTCGCTCAAGATATATGAGAAGCTTCCGGTCCCGGACTGGGGGCCGTCCATAGAAGGACTTGACATGGACAACATAGCTTCCTATGTGCGTTCCAAGTCTAATATGGTAGACAGCTGGGATGATGTCCCGGAGGATATAAAGAACACCTTTGAGAAGCTCGGTATCCCACAGGCTGAAAGAGAGTCACTTGCGGGTGTCGGCGCACAGTATGATTCGGAGCTTGTGTACCACAACGTAAGGGAAGATGTCGCTAAGAGCGGCGTGGTCTACACCGATATGGAGAGTGCGCTGACCGGGGAATATGCCGACATGGTCAGGGAACACTTTATGAAGCTTGTACCTCCTACGGACCATAAGTTTGCGGCACTTCACGGTGCGGTATGGTCGGGCGGTTCATTTGTCTATGTTCCGAAGGGAGTACATGTGGATATACCGCTGCAGTCCTACTTCAGACTGAATGCCAAGGGTGCGGGACAGTATGAGCACACGCTTATCATAGTTGATGAGGGTGCGGATCTTCACTTCATAGAGGGCTGCTCGGCTCCGAAGTACAATGTGGCAAATCTTCACGCGGGCTGTGTGGAGCTTTATGTGAGAAAGAATGCGAGACTTAGGTACTCGACTATCGAGAACTGGTCCAAGAATATGTATAACCTGAATACCAAGAGAGCGATATGTGAGGAAGGCGGCATCATAGAATGGGTGTCCGGTTCATTTGGTTCGCACGAGTCCTACCTCTATCCCTCTTCGGTATTGAAAGGTGATAATTCGCATGCGGAGTTCACAGGTGTTACCTTCGCGGGCAAGGGGCAGAACCTTGATACCGGCGCAAAGATGATACACCTCGGGAAGAATACTTCTTCCTTCATAGATACCAAGTCCATATGCAAGAGCGGTGGTGTCAGCACCTACAGGAGCTCTGTTTATATAGCAAAGAGTGCCGAGGGCTCAAAGGCCTCGGTCAACTGCGGTTCGCTTATGCTTGATTCCATATCCAGATCGGATACCATACCGGCAGTCGATATAAGGACTGATAAGGCGGATGTGGGGCATGAGGCAAAGATAGGACGTATAAGCGATGAGGCGGTATTCTACCTTATGTCGAGGGGGATAAGCGAGTCTGAGGCAAGAGCGTTGATCGTGTCGGGCTTCGCAAACCCGGTATCCAAGGAGCTTCCGCTTGAGTATGCGGCAGAGATGAACAACCTGATCAAGCTTGAGATGGAGGGCGGTTGATATGGAGAAGAGATATACGGTTAATCACCTTCCGGTGCTTACATGGAACAAGTTAAAGATAAATAACGCAGAGCTTGAGACAGGCGCGGCAGGCAATACTTCTGTCGGCAGGCTTGCTGTTCATGGCGATTATCCGGAAGGTATAAGTGTAAAGACAGTAAAGTCTAATGAGTTAGATGAATTGTTTAACGAATTAGACATAAATAATCCGGCTGAGCTTGTAGTCGCAGGGAAGTTCCCTATGTACAATAAGCAGCGTTTTGCCACAGGTATGGGTGCGGACATAGACAGGCTCATGGAAGAAAGTGATATCGAGACAGAGCTTATAGTCATCGACAGCTCATACAAAAAAGAGGAGCCTGTGTATATATATTATACTCCCGGAGAAGAGGATATATGCCTGACCAAGAGCGTGATCTATGCAAAGAAGGGTTCAAGGGCAAGGCTTGTGGTGGGCATAGAAAAAACAAGCTGTAATCCCGAGTGTACCGGCATTAAGGATGGATGTGCCCCTTCGTTGGGTCGTGAAAGCGGCCTCGCGGGACTTTCAACAAGAGTGATACTCGAAGAGGGAGCGGAGCTCACCATATACAGAGTTCAACTTCTTAACAGAGGTTACACCTTCTTTGATGACATAGGAGCGGTTAGTGACAGGAAATCCTCTCTTGATATAGTCAAGCTTAACCTGGGTGCCGGCAGGGTATATGACGGCTTAAATGAGCTTCAGAGAGGAGAAGAGTCGGTATTCAATGTAGATTACGGTTTCCTCGGCCTGAAGGGAAGCTTTACGGATATCAATTATAATGATGTGTTTGTAGGAAGGAAGACCAACGGTGTCATGCGCTTCTTCGGTGCACTCTTTGAGGATGCACAGAAGGCTTTCAGAGGTACTCTTGACTTCAGAGCGGGTTCCGTGAAGGCTGTCGGAGATGAGCAGGAGGATATACTTCTCTTTGGCGATGAGGTGATCAACAAGACAATACCGCTTATACTCTGCGAGGAAGAGGACGTGGACGGAAGACATGCTGCCACCATAGGCAGGCTTTCGGACGATATGCTCTTTTATATGCAGACCAGGGGTATAAGCGAGGAAGAGGCAAAGCGTCTTATGGTAAAGGCTAAGCTGAACAGTATCAGCCGCCGTTTCCCGAAGGGTGCTCTCCGCGACAGAGCCGAGATAAAGCTCAAGGAGCTTCTGGGGAGCAGGTAAGCGTTTTATAATAAGGATCTTGTACAGAGGATAATGGATATGGATATAAAAAGCATACGCAGGGATTTCTCAATCCTTGCAGATGAAAGGTATATATATTTTGACAATGCAGCGACATCGCAGCGCCCCGTGCAGGTTCTTGATGCGATAAGCGCATTTTACAAAGAGACCAACGCAAACCCCTTAAGAGGCCTCTATGAGTGGAGTATAGGTGCCACAGACAGATATGAAAAGGCGCGCGAGAAGGTTGCACATTTTATAGGTGCCAAGCCTGAGGAGCTGATCTTCACAAGAAATACCACCGAGTCTCTGAACTTGGTTGCGTATAGCTACGGTATGAGCTTTATTAACGAGGGTGACGAGATAGTACTTACGGTCATGGAGCATCACAGCAATATCCTTCCATGGCAGATGGTTGCAAGGCAGAGGGGCGCAAAGCTTATATTCCTTGAGCCTGATGAGGAGGGAAAGCTTCCCGAGAGCGAGTATGAGAAGATCACTGACAGGTGCAGGCTTCTTGCTGTTGGTATGGTGTCAAATGTGTATGGAGTGACTAATCCTGTAGACAGATTGATCAGGCTTGCTCATGAGAAGGGCGCGGTCGTTGTGGTAGACGGCGCACAGAGTACTCCGCATATGAAGGTCGATGTGAAGGCTATGGATGCCGACTTCTATGCGCTCTCAGGTCATAAGATGCTCGGACCCATGGGTATAGGCGCGCTCTATGGCAAAAAGGAGCTGCTTGATAAGATGCCGCCTTTCCTGACCGGCGGAGAGATGATCGAATATGTGACAAGGGATACGGCGACTTACGCCGAGCTCCCGCACAAGTTTGAGGCAGGAACCGTAAATGCGGGAGATGCCTGCGGACTTGCGGCAGCGGTTGATTACCTTGAGAATATAGGCTTTGATTTCATAAGAGAGCAGGAGGAAAAGCTTACCGGGCTTGCTCTTTCCGTCATGCAGGATATGGAGCATGTGACAATCTACGGAGCGAAGACTCCGGAGGATCACTCGGGTATCATAACCTTCAACATAGAGGGCTGTCATCCGCACGATGTATCCTCGGTGCTTGATTCGGAGCATGTGTGCATCAGGGCGGGACACCACTGTGCACAGCCGCTTATGCAGTATATGGGAGTGAATTCGACCGCGAGAGCGAGCATGTATTTTTACAACACTGAAGATGAGGTGATAAGGTTCACCGAAGCTTTGAAGAAAGTGAGAGGTTGGCTCGGATATGGATCTTAAGAATATTTACAGAGAGATAATAAATGAACATAATCTGCATCCGCAGTATAAGCTTGAGATGGAGCACCCGACATATTGCCGGCAGGGTGTGAACCCGACCTGCGGAGATGATATAACCCTTTCGCTTAAAGTGAATGAGGACGGAGTGATAGAGAAGGTGGCATTTGCCGGATCGGGCTGTGCTGTTTCGCAGGCTTCCACCGATATCATGCTCGAACTTATCGAGGGCAAAACAAAGGAAGAAGCGCTTTCACTCAGTCAGGCATTTATGCGCATGGTAAGGGGAGAGGCGTCCGACGAGGATATGGAGAGCTTAGAGGATGCTGCCGCGCTTGCGGATGTGGCTCATATGCCCGCACGTGTGAAGTGCGCGACTCTTGCATGGCACACACTTGAAAAGATATTGAGCGAATAATGCCAAAAACATATTGACTTTATAGGTTATTAGCGTATAATAACACCTTGTACATAAGATAAAAAATAAAACGGAGGTAAAAGTTGATATGAAAAGAATACTTACAATACAGGATATATCCTGTCTCGGAAAGTGCTCGATAACCGTAGCGCTTCCGGTCATATCGGCAATGGGTGTTGAGACTGTGATCCTTCCTACGGCTGTTCTTTCAACACATACTATGTTCAAGAATTTTACTGTTAAGGATCTGACCGATCAGCTCATCCCGATCACGGATCACTGGAAGAGTGAGGGCGTTAAATTTGATGCCATATACACAGGGTATCTTGGTTCGGCAGAGGAGATAGAGATTGCAAAGAAGATATTCGACGAGTTCAAGACTGACGATACTCTGATCTTCATAGATCCGGTTATGGCAGATAACGGAAAGCTTTATCCGGCTTTTGATGAAAACTATGCCAAGCTCAACGCGGGACTCTGCGGCAAGGCCGATATCATAGTTCCGAATATCACGGAAGCCGGCTTTATGACCGGCACGGAGTATAAAGAGGAGTATGACGAGGATTATTTAAAGGAGCTTCTTGAGAAGCTGAACAGACTCGGTGCGAAGATCAGCGTGATAACAGGTGCTTCACTCTCAAGCGGAAAGACCGGTGTGTATGGTTACGACAGCAGCACGGGAGAGTACTTTATCTACCAGAACGACCGTGTGGATGCAACCTATCACGGAACAGGAGATGTATTCGCCAGCGTATCCGTAGGAGCACTTATGAGAGGATTAAGCCTTAAGGATGCATTTGCTCTTGCAGCTGATTATACAGCAGATACCATAAGAGAGACCTTGAAGAATCCCGAGAAGCCGTGGTACGGAGTTGACTTCGAAGCGACCATACCGGAGCTTGTGAAGAGACTGAACGGTTAAAAAACAAGATGAATAAAACAATCGCCTGCGGACTTTGATCATGAAAGCCTGCAGGCGATTTTTATATACAAACCGGCGAAATACAATTGGTCACTATATCGATGCACGGAACCGGTAAGATATGCGGATTTTATTCGTCTTTCTTTGAGTGCAGCTTGTAAACGCTCTTTTCGCCTGTGTGCTTGACAGCATACATGGCTTCATCTGCATATTTAACGAGGTGTATGATGTTGTCGGCATCATCGGGAAATACAGATATGCCGATGCTTGTGGATATATCAAATGTATCTTTGCCGCATACTATCGGTCTGTCTATACTTCTGCAAATGATCTCGGCTACGCTTTCGACCAGGCTCA
>ONVB01000206.1 GCA_900321145.1 uncultured Eubacteriales bacterium
GAAGTGGTATTCCAGACCATCTGGTCCTCAAAGAACCTGAAAGGCTGTGCGGCCGAGGCTTTGGTCAGGCTGAATGACAGCAAGCTCGGGCTGCTCTTTCCGAGGGAATTTCTGAGTGAGGCGGAAAGGTACGGTTACATAGACAGGATCGGTGATATCACCTTAAGGGAGGTATTTTCGCTTCTTGAGAGCGGAAGTCCGCAGGAAAAGGGCTGGAAGTATATAAATGTAAATCTGTCCGCGGCACAGTGCCTGAAGCCGGGCTTTGTAAAGCAGCTCAGAGACCTGGTCGAGAGCTATGACGTGAACCCATCCATGATATGTTTTGAGATAGCCGAGTCGGAAGCTCTCGGTGATTACAGCGCTCTTGCGGAGGTGGTAAGACAGCTGAAAATGAACGGCTTTATGTTCTCTATGGAGGGATACGGCATAGGCAGCTCGAATATGTATGCCGCATTTGCACTTGATTTTGATATAATCAAGCTCGACAAGAGTCTGATAAAGGCTGCTACAGAGGGAGATGCGGGAAGGATCATACTCGAGAATACCGTGAGGATGCTCAGAGAGCTCGGGCAGACCATAGTTGCCGTGGGCATAGAGAACAAGAGACAGTTTGAGTATATTGCCGGTCTCGGGGTAGAATATATGCAGGGATTTTATCTGTCGTCTCCGATGCCGAAAAATCTTCTTTGATATTTAATATTCTACTTGAACAGTAGGCGTAAAAATGATAAGCTGTATGTCGTGTAGGGAGGTCACCGTTATGATGGGAAAAGTTCTTATTGTAAGCAAGGGTGAGACATTTATGGTCGTCACCATGAAAAAAGCATTAAAAAGTGCGGGGTATAGCGTCGACAGCTGCGCTATGACGGCCAGACTTCTGAATTCGAGTAAGGCCGGAGTGGATATATTTGTACTGTATGTGGATGAGGGCAACGAACCCGATCAGGAGGTTTTGCTCATATTGAGGGAGCTTTCGGTTGTCACGGAGAAGAAGGTTGTGGTCATAGCCTCTTCCGAGGATCTGAGGCTTATTACTCAGGTAGTGCCGGATTCGAATCTCGCCGCTACATTTGTCAGACCCTTTGACGTACACGGCTTTGTAAACAAGATCAATGAACTCTGCCGCTCGGACGCGCCCGAGAAGAAGAGTATACTCGTAGTCGATGATGATATCACATACCTGAAGATGGTCAACAAGTGGCTCTCGGACGATTACAAGGTTTCGGTCGTGAGCTCGGGTATGCAGGCCATTACCTGGCTTGCGAAGAATAAGGCCGACCTGGTCATCCTCGATTATGAGATGCCGGTTGCGCTCGGATCAAATATCTACGAGATGCTCAAGAGCGAACCTCAGACAGCAGATATACCGATCATGTTCCTCACGGGCAAGAACGATATGGAGAGCATAAAAAAGGTATTATCCTTAAAGCCTGAGAGATATCTCTTAAAGTCCATCGGCAAAGAGGCTCTCTTGGTTGAGCTTGAGAATTTCTTCAGCGGAAGAGAAGCATAGGTGTCGGAAGCATTTTTACGATATAAGGAAATGATACAAAGGCAGTCGGGTGAATATATTAAGTCGTGCGGGCTTGATATATTCCCCCGGCTGCGTTCTTTATTATAGGGTTCAAACAGTCTTTTTTCTCGGAATTTTCACACTTTTCCCTTGACATTGTAAGCGCTAAGTGTTAGATTAGCATATATGAATTAGCACTCGATTTTGATGAGTGCTAATAACAGGGAGGGACGCGAATGGAGCTTGATGACCGCAAGAGCACAATCCTCAAGGCGATCGTTTCAAACTACCTCGAGACAGGCGAGCCTGTCGGTTCACGAACCATATCCAAGATGAGCGACCTCGGTCTTTCGTCTGCCACGATCAGAAATGAGATGGCAGACCTTGAAGAACTCGGGTACATCATCCAGCCGCATACTTCGGCAGGGCGAATCCCCACCGACGCCGGCTACCGCTTCTATGTCGACAGACTTATGGAGGAGAAGGTAGAGGTCGAGGAGGAGAGAGGATCGCTGCTCGAGCGTGTAGACAGGATGGAGCTGCTGCTGAAGCAGGTCGCCAGAGTACTTGCCTCCAACACGAACTATGCGACGCTTGTCACGGCGCCCGACTACAAGAAGACTGTCAAGTTCATACAGCTCTCTCTTGTGGATGCGTCGAATCTCCTGGCGGTGATCGTGGTTGACGGCAATATCATCAAAAACCAGATGATACACTTGAATGTACTCCTGGATAACGAGGATGTTCTAAAATTCAATATATTGCTCAACACCTTCCTTCAGGGTGCATCGCTTGAGGACATTAACCTCGAGATGATACAGGAGATGAAGAAGCAGTCCGGAGAATATGCTGACATATTGGATCACATATTTACGGGCATAACCGATGCGATACACGAGGCGCAGAAGATAGATATCTATACCAGCGGCTCGACCAACTTCTTAAAGTATCCGGAGCTTGCCGATGCGAACAAGGCAAGTGAGCTGCTTGAAACCTTCGAGGATAAGGATGAGCTCAATGCCTTGATCCGAGAGACGGATGCGGAAGGAGATGACACCGGAATACAGATATATATCGGAGATGAAACACCGGTACAAAATATGAAAGATTGCTCGCTCGTCACAGCAACCTATCAGATGCCCGAAGGGGCTAAGGGCCGAATAGGAATTATCGGTCCCAAAAGGATGGATTACAAAAAGGTTGTGAGTACCTTGAAGAATCTGACGATAGAGCTTGATGATATATTCAAAAAATCGAGAGAGGTGACGAATGATGAGTGAAAAGAAAAAGGCTGAAAGGAGTCCTGACGAGCTTGTCGAAGAGATCAGGATAACCGATGCCGCAGAGAGCCAGGGGACGGATGTTAAGATCGACGAGGTCAAAGAGGTTAAGGATGCCTCTTCACCGGATGCCGAGAATGCCAGACCCAAGCCGGTTCCGAAGGGAAGCCGCAGAGGCTCAAAATCGATGCAGGTAGAGATCGACAGACTCAAGGAGCTTGCATCGGGCAATGAGGAGAAGTATAAGAGACTCCTCGCAGAGTTTGAGAATGCAAGACAGCGCCATGAGAAGGAGTCCATGAAGCACTATGACATAGGTGCCAAGGAAGTGCTCGAAAAGCTGCTTCCGGTCGTGGATAATTTCGAGAGAGCGCTTGATGCCGTTCCCGAGGAGGACAAGGGCAGAGCCTTTGAACAGGGAATAGATATGATATATAAGCAGATGATGACGGCCTTTACAGACATCGGAGTGACTCCGATGAACGCCGTCGGCAAGTACTTCGATCCCGAGTTCCACAACGCGGTGATCCACATAGAAGATGAGAATGTGGGTGAGAACATCATCGTTGAGGAGATGCAGAAGGGATATATGTACAAGGATCAGGTTTTAAGGCATGCTATGGTAAAGGTAGCAAACTAGACATTGAGCACTTAATGAGAACGAGTCGAAGACGAAGTTCGAATTTAGTGCGAAAGTCGTCACCGATGCTTAACGAAAGCGAGTCGAAGACGAAGCTTGAGTTTAGCAGAGTGTGACATATATAGACATCAACATTAATATATTAAACGGAGGAAAATAAAATGGGAAAGATCATAGGAATTGACTTAGGTACAACAAATTCATGCGTAGCTGTTATGGAAGGTGGTAAGCCGGTAGTTATCACCAATGCAGAGGGTTCAAGAACCACACCGTCTGTTGTGGCATTTACAAAGTCCGGAGAGCGTGTAGTCGGTGATGCTGCAAAGCGTCAGGCTGTTACAAACGCCGACAAGACCATATCTTCTATCAAGAGACATATGGGTTCGGATTACAGAGTAGAGATAGATGGCAAGAAGTACTCACCGCAGGAGATAAGCGCGATGATCCTTCAGAAGCTTAAGGCTGACGCCGAGGGCTATATCGGTGAGAAGGTAACAGAGGCCGTTATCACCGTTCCCGCTTACTTCACCGATTCACAGAGACAGGCAACAAAGGATGCAGGTAAGATCGCAGGCCTTGATGTAAAGCGTATCATCAACGAGCCTACAGCAGCAGCTCTTTCATACGGCCTCGACAACGAGGATGAGCAGAAGATCATGGTTTACGACCTTGGTGGTGGTACATTTGATGTATCTATCATAGAGATCGGCGAGGGTGTCATCGAGGTTCTTGCAACAGCCGGTGATAACAAGCTCGGTGGTGATGACTTCGATAATGCTATAACAGATTATATGCTTGCAGAGTTCAAGAAGGCCGAGGGTATCGACCTTTCAACAGATAAGATGGCTATGCAGAGATTAAAGGAAGCAGCAGAGAAGGCTAAGAAGGAGCTTTCATCAGCTACAACTACCAATATCAACCTTCCTTTCATCACAGCAAATCAGGACGGCCCGAAGCACTTTGATATGGATCTTACAAGAGCTAAGTTCGATGAGCTTACGGTACATCTTGTAGAGAAGACCAGAGTTCCCGTTGAGACAGCTCTTAAGGATGCAGACCTTACAGCCAAGGATCTTGACAAGGTTCTTCTTGTAGGCGGTTCTACCAGAATCCTTGCAGTTCAGGCTATGGTTAAGCAGATCACAGGCAAGGAGCCTTTCAAGGGTATCAACCCCGATGAGTGCGTTGCAATCGGTGCTTCCATCCAGGGTGGTAAGCTTGCAGGTGATGCCGGTGCGGGCGAGATCCTTCTTCTCGATGTAACACCGCTTACACTTTCTATCGAGACCATGGGTGGTATAGCTACACACCTTATTGAGAGAAATACAACCATTCCTACCAACAAGAGCCAGATATTCTCAACAGCTCAGGATAATCAGGATGCGGTTGATATTAACATAGTACAGGGCGAGCGTGAGTTCGCAAGAGACAACAAGTCCTTAGGACGTTTCAGACTTGACGGTATCGCTCCGGCAAGAAGAGGTGTTCCGCAGATCGAGGTTACATTTGATATCGATGCAAACGGTATCGTAAATGTATCGGCTAAGGATCTCGGTACAGGACGTGAGCAGCATATCACAATCACATCCGGCACATCACTTTCGGATGAGGATATCGAGAGAGCAGTCAAGGAGGCAGCAGAGTACGAGGCAGCCGACAAGAAGCGTAAAGAGGGCATCGAGGCAAGAAATGATGCAGACGCTCTTGTATTCCAGACAGAGAGAGCACTTTCGGATGTGGGAGACAAGATCTCGGGAGCTGACAAGACCAAGGTTGAGGCAGACCTTAAGGCATTGAAGGATATAATCGAGGCTACAGATCCCGATACCATGACAGACTTCGACGTAGAGAAGATCAAGGCAGGCAAGGAGACTCTTATGCAGAGTGCTCAGGCACTCTTCTCAAAGCTCTATGAGCAGAACGGCCCGGGAGCAAATGCAGGTACAGGTACAGGCACACCTAATTTCTCGGATGATGACGTAGTTGACGCTGATTTCAAGGAAGTATAAAGTCGGATCTTTAAGAGGGTGTAAAGATGGCAGATAAAAGAGATTATTATGAGGTCTTAGGTGTCGAAAAGGGCGTATCTGAGGCCGACCTTAAAAAGGCATATCGTAAGGTTGCAAAGAAATACCATCCGGATACCAATCCCGGCGATGATGAGGCTGCCGAGAAGTTCAAGGAAGCTGCGGAGGCTTACGCTGTGCTCTCGGATCCCGAGAAGCGTGCGAGATACGACCAGTTCGGTCATGCCGCATTTGAGCAGGGCGGCGGAGGCGGAGATCCCTTCGGAGGCTTCAACTTCGCTGATATGGGTGATATCTTCGGTGATATCTTCGGTGATATGTTCGGCGGTGGTTCGCGCCAGAGGACATCAAACGGCCCTATGCGCGGTGCCGATATAAAGACGACTATGCGTGTAAGCTTTACGGAAGCAGTGTTCGGAACACAGCAGGAGATAGAGCTTCCGCTTAAGGATGAGTGTGATGTATGTAAGGGAAGCGGCTCTCAGCCGGGACACCAGCCCGAGACCTGCGGCAAGTGTGCAGGTAAGGGACAGGTTGTATATACCCAGCAGTCACTCTTCGGCATGGCAAGAACCATACAGAGCTGTCCGGATTGCGGCGGTTCGGGAAAGATCATCAAGTTCAAGTGCTCGAACTGTGCGGGTACCGGTTATGTAAAGAGCAAGAAGCGTATCCAGGTTGCGGTTCCGGCAGGTATAGATAACGGACAGAGTATCCGTATTAGAGGAAAGGGCGAGCCGGGTATCAACGGCGGCGAGCGCGGAGATCTTCTTGTGACTATCTTAGTAGACAGAGATCCGGTATTCCAGAGACAGGATTACGATCTGTTCTCTTCAGAGCCAATCAGCTTCACACAGGCTGCTCTCGGCGGAAGGATAACGGTCAATACCATAGACGGACCTTATGAGCTTGATATAAAGGCAGGTACGCAGACCGATACCAAGGTTAAGCTTAAGGGCAAGGGTGTTCCTACATTAAGGAACAAGAACCAGAGAGGAGATCATTACGTAACTCTTGTAGTTCAGGTACCCGATAAGCTTACCGAGGAACAAAAGAGCATACTTCATCAGTATGCGGCTGTTTCGGGCGTAGAGGTAAGAGCTGCTACGGACCAGCCGGCAGGCACGGGTTCACTGTTCGGTGACCACAAGAGGAAAAAGGGATTCAAGAAGGGATTTTAAAATAATATGAAGTGGACCAGACTTGAGATCAAAACCACAACCGAGGCTTCGGAGCTGTTGAGCTTCTTTCTTGAGGAGCACGGCGTTGAGGGTGTGATGATAGAGGATAATGTGCCACTCACCGAGGAGGAGCTTTCTGCGATGTATGTGGATATTCCCCTTACGGCCGGAGAAGATGACGGAACGGCAAGGGTATCCTGCTTTTTGGACGAGAGCTTCGACATAGATTCCATTAAGGCGGATATAGCTGATGAGCTTATCCGCCTTAAAGAATTTGTTGATGTAGGTGAGGGCTGCATAACGGTTTCTGAAACCGAGGATAAGGATTGGATGAACTCATGGAAGGAGAATTTCAAGCCTTTCCGCGTAGCTGACAATATGATCATAAAGCCGACCTGGGAGGCTAAGCCCGAGGATGCCAAGGATGATGACATAATCATCGAGATAGATCCGGGCGCGGCCTTTGGTACGGGTTCCCATGAGACTACAAGGCTCTGTATCGGACTTTTGAAGAAGTACTTGAAGTCCGGTGATACCCTGCTTGACGTGGGTACGGGCTCCGGTATACTTGCCATAGCGGGAGTAAAGCTTGGTGCGTCATTTGCACACGGTTCGGATGTGGATGAGGCCGCTGTCAGATCAGCTGAAGAAAATGCGGTGTCTAATGGATTAAACAGCGATTGGATCACATTTTCCCACGGAAATCTTCTCTCGATTGTCGACGATTCCTACAGTATAGAGAAGGCAAAAAATGATGTGAGCCGTGAGGAGTCTGCAAGACGCATACTGACTGCCAACGGCGGTTATAAGTATGATGTGGTAGTCGCAAATATCCTTGCGGATGTGATAATTGCTTTAACCGGAGGGATAAAGCCCTTCATAAAACCGGGCGGTAAGTATATCGTATCCGGCATACTCACCGAACGGGCAGAGGATGTCAAGAAGGCGTTGAAGAAAAACGGTTTTAATGTGATAGATGAAGAGACCTTGGGCGAGTGGACCGCGATAGCGTGCGAAGGGTCTTATGATTAGGAGGAACAAAAAGATGATAAAAGTAGACATATTATCAGGTTTTTTGGGAGCGGGAAAAACTACTCTCATCAAGAAGCTTATCGACCAGGCATTCAAGGGCGAGAAGCTGGTGCTTATTGAAAATGAGTTCGGTGAGATCGGCATCGACGGCGGCTTCTTAAAGGATGCAGGCGTTGAGATAACCGAGATGAACTCGGGATGTATCTGCTGTACATTGGTAGGTGACTTCGGCGAGGCATTGAAGAAGGTTGCAGATCAGTTTACTCCGGACAGGGTTATAATCGAACCCTCGGGTGTAGGCAAGCTTTCGGATGTTATAAAGGCAGTGACCGACGTGCAGGAGCAGGCCGGGGTAGTCATAAACAGCGCGACTACCGTGGTAGATGTAAAGAAATGTAAGATGTACATGAAGAACTTCGGAGAGTTCTTTAACAACCAGATAGAGAGCGCAGGTACGATCGTGCTTTCAAGAACCCAGGAGGTAAGCGAGGCTAAGATCAACGAGGCAGTTGCCATGATCAAGGAGCACAATGCTACCGCACAGATAATCACTACTCCGTGGGAGCAGATTGAGGGCAAGGTTATCTTGGATGCTATGGAGGGCTGCAATACTCTTGACGACTTCATAAAGGAAGCTATCGAGATAGCAAAGAAGCACCAGGAGGAGCATGAGCACGAGCATCATCACCACCACGACCATGACGAGGACGAGCATGAGCATCATCACCACCACGACCATGATGATGAGGAGCATGAGCATCACCACCACCACGATCATGATGAGGACGAACATGAGCATCATCACCACGACCATGATAAGGACGAGCATGAGCATCATCACCACCACGACCATGATGAGGACGAGCATGAGCATCATCATCACCACGATCATGATCACGATGAGCATGACCATCATGAGCACCACTATGATGAGAATGGTGTATGCAGCTGCGGTCACCATCATCACGATCATGACGGTCATCATCATGCGGATGATGTATTTACAAGCTGGGGTGTTGAGACCGCAAAGAAGTACAGCGAGGAAGAACTTAAGGATATACTTCAGGAGCTCTCGCAGGATGCGGTTTCCTATGGAATCATCCTTCGTGCCAAGGGTATGGTTCCCGACGAAGCAGGCGTATGGCATCAGTTTGATTTAGTTCCCGGTGATTACGAAGTAAGGACAGGCTCTGCAGATGTTACCGGAAAGCTCTGCGTAATAGGCAGCCAACTTAAAGAAGACGCTATCAAAGAGCTGTTCAAACTGTAATTATTAAAGATTCTTCGCTTCGCTCAGAATGACACCGAATATGATTACAGTGTTATAATTAAGAGCTTAGCAACTTAAATTCCGACAATAACCAGCAACCCGAGCGTACTTAACATATATGCGCGACGGTTGCGTCACCAAGATAGGAGTATTAACATGGGTCCAAGTAAAAATAATCAGGTTGAAGAAATCCCGGTATATATGTTTCTTGGTTTTTTAGAGAGCGGCAAGACCACATTTGCTAAGGAAACCCTGATAGACCGCGGTTTCACCGAAGGCGAGCCAACCCTTCTTCTGGTATGCGAGGAGGGCGAGGAGGAGTATGACGTGGAGCTCCTCAAGAAGGATAACATATTCACCGAGTTTATAGATGATGAAAACCTGACTACCGACTACCTGATCTCGCTTCAGGACAAGTATAAGCCGACCAGGGTTTTGATCGAGTATAACGGCACATGGAAGATGGAAAAGCTCTTCGGCATGAGAGTCCCCAAGGGCTGGACCGTGGTTCAGGTAATAAGCTTTGTGAATGCGCAGACCTTCGATCTGTACATCGCAAATATGCGTCAGATGATGAACGAGCATCTTGCGACAGCGGATATGATAGTATTTAACCGCTGTGATGAGAATACAAGACGCGGAGAGTACAGAAGGAGCATAAAGGCCATAAACAGGCGTGCTCAGATCATCTTCGAGAATAAGGAGGGTGTCGCAGAGATGGACGACACGGTGGATCTTCCTTATGACCTTGAGGCTGCAGTGCTTGAGCCTGAAGAGGATGATTTCGGAGTATTTTACATAGATGCCTGTGACAATCCCGACAGGTATGTGGGCAAGACTGTAAAGACCAAGGCGCAGGTGTTCAAACCTAAGGAGTATGGAGCGAAGGCTTTTGTCTCGGGAAGGTTTGCGATGACATGCTGCGCGGAGGATATACAGTTCGTGGGTGTGAAGACATATTTTGACGCCGCAAAGCACTTAAGAGACAGACAGTGGGTTGAGGTGACCGGTGTGATGGATAAGGAGTTTTATCCCGAGTTCGGCGCTGAGGGACCGGTCATAAAGGCGTCAAAGGTTGAGCCCGCAAAGCCCGCCGAGGAGGAAGTTGTATACTTTTCATAATTAAAGAAGCCTTATTTTATAAGGTTTGTTTAAGGTTATTATCACATTTGTGTAACAGTTTTATCAATTTCCTGCCACATTTGAGGTATAGAATACCCAGCATAAAGAAAAAGAAAGGGTGATTGATATGGGATACTATGATGATGAGATTTACGATCCGTACGGAGAGAATGCGGGGACGGTGAATCAGGCTTCGACCGGCAGTGGTCAGGCAGGTACAGGCTCCTTTACTCAGGGAAGCTCGTTTGCAAATATGAACACGCAGGATTATATGCAGCAGATGGCTGAACGTGCAAGGCAGAATGTGAATATGAACACGCCAAAGCCGAGCAGTGCATATAATTATACAGGCTCTTCTTATGCGGCTTACGATGAAAATGCGGCTTACGGCGCAGCTTCCTCGGCAGCGGACAATACATACAGCGCTCAGTACGGTGACTATAAGAGTGTAAAACCGGCTAAGATTAGGACAAAGAAGGAAAAGAACGGCTCCGGCAAGGGTGCTGCCTTTGTGAAGAGGTTTATCGCGATAGCGGCAGCGGCTGCTATGTTCGGTGCTGTAGCGGGCGGAGTGTTCAACTTCATGTCAGGCAAGAGGCTTGCGGCTCTCAAGGAGTCGGGACAGGTATCATCTTCAAGCGGTACCATATCAACAGCTAATCCGGTGACAACGAAGGATGCCATTTACTCCGGGGTTGCCGACCTGGTAGATGCGACCATGCCGTCGGTAGTTGCAATCACGGTCAAGTCCATACAGGAGGTCCCGAGCTTCTGGGGATATTACCAGGAGTATGAATCCGAGGGTTCGGGTTCCGGCGTGATCATAGGACAGAATGACACTAACCTTCTCATAGTGACAAACTACCATGTGGTCAAGGGTGCTACTCAGGTGTCGGTTGCCTTCGTGGACGATCAGGTATATCAGGCAGATGTTTTAGGCACCGCTTCGGAGAACGATCTTGCTATCGTGACGGTTCCGCTTTCAAGTATAAGCGAGGATACAAAGAATCAGATCAAGGTTATAAGCATAGGCAGCTCGGACAATGTCAGAGTCGGCGAGCAGGTTGTAGCCATAGGAAATGCTTTGGGCTATGGTCAGTCCGTAACAACGGGTATCGTAAGTGCCTTAGGCAGAGTCAACAGCACCAATGTTACACCTCTTATCCAGACAGATGCGGCTATAAACCCCGGTAACAGCGGCGGTGCCATGCTTAACATGAACGGTGAGCTGATCGGTATCAACTCCTCGAAATATGCATCGACCGATGTTGAAGGTGTAGGTTATGCAATCCCGATCAGCGATGTGCAGGATATCATAAACGATATCATAACAGAGGATGAAAAGCCCCAGGTTGCAGACTCCGAAAAAGGATATCTCGGTGTAAGCTGCGGAACCATGGATGCTGCGTCAGCTATGTATTACGGTGTTCCTGAGGGCGCGATCGTACTTAAGGTTGCTCCGAATTCTGCTGCAGAGAGTGCGGGACTTGCTCCCGAGGATATCATAACCGCCATAAACGGTTCTTCGATATCAAGCTCTGATGAGCTTCTTGACAGGCTTAGTGAGTACAAGATAGGAGATAAGGTTGATATAACATACAAGGTAAAGAACGGTTCGAGCTACCGTGAGAAGACGGTTACTGTAAAGCTTACCGAGAAGCCTGAATTTGACTAAATAAAATACTGCATAATAAAAGCCCGGTCCGTTGCGGATCGGGCTTTTATTATGCACACGCCCGCGTAATGTAAACAGTCACTTCGTGACACGCGGGCGGCGCAGCAAGCAGAGTTCGACAGAGTCTCCCTCTGCTTGAAAGAACACGCCCGCGTAATGTAAACAGTCACTTCGTGACACGCGGGCGGCGCAGCAGGCAGAGTTCGACAGAGTCTCCCTCTGCTTGAAAGAACACGCCCGCGTAATGTAAACAGTCACTTCGTGACACGAAGGCGACGCAGCCGGCAGTGTGCGATTGTATCTTAACTGTCTGATTTTTATATAACTGTGGCAAATAAAGCGATTTTATGTTATATTATACGGATAGCCGTAATTGTATTTTGAAGCAGGTAAGACCGATGATTTTTGATATCGCGCTGCCTGCTGCAAAACAGATCCACAAGATGTTTAACAGGGAGGGTTGAGATGAAGGAGAAGGCAAAAAGAAGACTTACAAGCATTGCTGTTGTATGCGCGGTGATGATCAGTGCTTTCGTATGTTTTGATAACGGAACGCTTAAGAGCCGGGCTGCGGAACCGGGTGTAAGCTACTGTTCTTATGTGCAGGGACTTACCTGGCTTGACTGGAAGAAGAACGGCACTATGTCGGGAACGACCGGCAGGGCCAAGAGAATGGAGGCACTGAAGATAAAGCTTGTAAGCAAGCCTGTATCGGGAAGTGTGACCTACAGGACTTATATCGGCGGTGACGGCTGGCAGCCGTGGGCATCGGAAGGTGAAGTGTCCGGTGCGGTCAATGAATCAAAGCAGATAGAAGCTGTAGAGATCAAGCTCACGAAGAATATGGCAAAGCAGTATGATATATACTACCGTGTTCATGTTCAGAGCAAAGGCTGGCTGTCGTGGACCTTAAACGGCAAGGCAGCAGGCACAACGGGTATGGACAGGCGTGTGGAGGCTATACAGATAAGGCTTGTGAAAAAGGGCGGCAGTGCCCCGGGAGATACTTCGCTTGCGTATCTGAGCTATTCCGACAGTATATATTCCGATACGAAGGATGATGTGGCAAAGCTGCTTAAGGATGTCGGATTTTTCAATGTGGGTGAAAATATCGAGAGAAGAGCGACTTACTCGCTATATGACATCAACGGAGACGGGAACAAGGAACTCCTTATAAGCACAAAGCATTATGATTATGATAAAGATACGGGTGAGGAGGACAGTTTCAGGCTCTTTACCGTAGTCAACGGCAGTGTAAAGGAGGTCAAGCTCCCCGAGAAGGGACGCACAAGGTATGACTTTATAATCTTAGAGGACAATACCCTTTGCATACCCTTTGCGCCCAACCACCCTTATGCCGATTCGCCGGATTATTTCTTCTACAAGCTTACCGGCGACGGAAGCTTAAAGCAGATAAAGGCTTATGAGCAGGTGTGGGGCGGTTATTACGGTACGACCGTTGATTACTACTGCATAACTCACGGCAAGGCTACCTTAAGACTTGCGGGATTGTACGGAAAGCTTTTTATGGAGAGTGCGGTAGAACAGGGACTCGAGAACAGGGTTACAGGTATTGATAAGGACGACCTGTAAAGGATTCTTCGGACAGTTAAAGATAATAGCATATCAGCAGATCGAAAAGGAGAAGATATATGGAAGAGAAGAAGAGAGAGTTATTGAAGATGCTTGCGGAGCAGCTCAGCGAGTCCGATGACATTGACAGGGCTGAGTTTTTCACGAAGGAGGAGCTTGAAGCGCCTGTGGATATCACAAGGGTGATCATTTCCGATATTGGAGCGGAGCTTATATCCGTGCTCGGAGAGTTTTATTTCCTGCCGCTTGAGGATGAGGAGATGCTTTTCTTTGCCTGCGGAATTACCGTGACAGATGATATAGAAGATCATGAGAAAACAGATCTATACTCGGCAGTGGCCCGTATCAATTACCTTCTTCCCTTCGGCAGCTTCGCTATGGATGAAGGCGGTGATAATGTAGTTTATCGATATACGGTTCCGGTTCTAGCTGACTCGGATGATGACACGATCAGGAAGATCATGCTCACCTCGGTTGACGCCGCTGTTTCGATGGTTGACCGTTTTGAGAGCTATCTTATGCTTGTCCAGGAGGGAAATGTAACGCCCGACGAGATGATTAAGGCGATAAAGGGTAACACTGACAGCAGCGAAGCATAAGAAAGGTGGGGTCGATATGCCACAGGGCGAACTTGAATTAGAAAAGAAGAAAAAGCCTGTAGTAACGGAAATTCAGGAGGAGCAGCAAGAAGAGCTTAAAGAGACATCGCAGGAAATAAATTTAAGCTCCTTTATGAATGTCGGTGACACCATGATAGAGCATATGGATGCACCGCTTATGAAGCACGCTGCGAGGCTTCCGGAGCTTAAGGACTTAAAGAAGCCCAACAAGGCTATGGTGCTGGCGGCTCACAAGGATGTTGGACTTGCACTCTCCAAGTATAACTGGAGACATCCGAAGAGAGTGAGCAGAGCAAAGGCCAAGTATGAGAGGCAGATGAAGCTTCTTGATCTGAAGAAGAAAACCTACGAGCCGGATGATGAGTTCCTCGAGATAGAGGTAAACAGGGTGATGAACTTAGATCTCACCAAGCTTCTTTACGAGAAGGATGAGAAGGAGCCTGATGAGATACTGATCTCGCGCTGGGGTAAGCTTCAGCAGAACTTTGCATATATAGACGCCTGCGCGAAGAGTATAGAAAAAGACAGGAAAAAGGAGAACCTGACCGACGCGCAGAAGGACGACCTGCTCAGACAGGAAGCTCATCTGAAGACTCTGGTGGATATAAGGACTTATTATCAGGTTCAGGAAGCGCTTGTAAGCAACAGATACTATGCTCTTTTGCCGAGAGAGGATATGAGGAAGCTATCCGAGAGCGACTTAAGGGCCAAGCTTGCGAAGCTCTATGAGAAGGACGGTAATGAGAGAAATGATGAGCTCATAGATTATTATCAGAATCTCCTTCGCTTTAAGACCTTAAAGATATCCGACGGCAGCAGCGTGAAGAAAAAGGAAGCCGGGTACTTAAGGGATTTAAGAGGCACTGAGTATGCGGACAAGCGCGATGCCAAGGATGAGATGGAGAAGATATCCGACGCCTACAAGAAGCTTCTCGGCGTCAGAGCGGACAAGGGATTCTTTTATTCCTATACCGATTCCAACAAGAGGCAGGAGCAGTTCTTTGACATACTTGGCAAGGATATAGAGAAGTTCAAGGATAAGAGCGGTTTTACCGAGAAGAGGACCCTTATAAGGGATTATAATGATTATTTAAAGAAAAAGGAAGAGCTTAAGAACAAGAAGCGTTTCGAGCAGGTGGCCGATACAGTCGGCAAGACTATGGAAGCCGACGGTGAAAAGCTCGAGAAAAGGGATAAGCCTATGGAGGGTCTTACCCTGAGCGAGAGACAGAAGGCAGGCATACACAGGATACAGGGCTTTCTTTTAAGGCGTGCCTGGCAGGAGAGAAACTCCAAGGATGCATATATTTATAACTTCCTTCAGACACCTCCCGAACAGCAGCTTATCGCTTTCTACCTGGTTGAGAAGGGTAAGGAGAGCAGCTTTGTTCCGGCAGACCTTTACACCGCTATAAACAGCTATGAACCCAACCTGGATGCATTTCGCGATAAGGTCAACATATCCAAGTTCAAGCTGGGCGGTACAAAGTGGGATAAGATGAGTAAGGCCGTTCAGGCCGTGAAGAGTCTTAAAGGCGAGCTTAAGAATTATGTGGATCTTACCGTCAAGACCGAGGCGGCAGAGGCGGAGCTTAAAAGTGCGGAGAGTGATCCTCAGGAATACACAGAGCAGGGGAAGAAGACCATAGAGGCCATAGCTCTTCACACAGCGGCGATCAAGCAGATGTATGATAACTGCGGTATGCACGAGGATATGCCGCCGGATATGGCACAGGAAGAAAAACTGAGAGAGAGGATGTTCACCGAGTATAACAGGATAGGTGAGCTTCTCGAAAAGCTCGTAAGGATACTTGAGGAGCATCCCGAGCTTGCACAGAAGGCAGAACTTAACGACTACATGGTTGAGGCCGGTGAGAGCAAGTATACCGAGAGTAAGAAAAAAGGACTTTTTGCCACTGCCTTCGGAGTGGGAAAGTCATTTAAGAGCACTTACGGAACTGTGACCACGGTCGAGGGATATGCAGCGAAAGCGGTCGGGTTATTTACCGGAGCGGTAAAGCAGTTCCAGAAAAATAATATGTATTACAATGCCATAAAGGGTTCATTTTCGGAGCTTTCGTCCGTAGTCGGCTATATCGACAATATTATCGGGGCATTTAATATGTCCAAGGAGGAAACGGTATCTCTTACCGACAGCATAGTGAAGTGGACAAACAAGTCTACAAGCCTGATCGGCGGTGCAAAGGGACTTATCTCCGGAGCTGTCAGCGTATTAAAGACGACGAAGGTTGTCAGCAAAGAATCGAAGAAGCTTGCGAAGATGGGAAAGAGCTTTGACGGCATAGGGCTTTTCACGGGCGGTTTGAGCCTGGGCATGAATTTTGTGAAGCTCGGACAGGTGATTGATTCCGGGCACGACATAAAGCTCGGGAAGAAAAAGCTTGAGCAGAGGATCAAAGGCAGGAAAGCAAGCAAGGATGAGAAGAAGCTTATGAAGTTCTTTAGACATCAGAGCAGGGAGAATCAGAGGCAGAAGATCTCTGCAGCGGTTGATATAGTGAAGGGTACTATCAGCTTCTCGAACGGACTCTTCGGAATGACGGGAGTCCTTGCGCCGGTTGCCGGTGCATTAAAGATCGTAAATACCGTTATCGGGATCGCCCACGGAACTCTCTATAACGGCTGGAGAAGAAAGAAGAATATAGAGCTGACCGTAGATGAGTATCTTGGGGTTGATAGTATTATAAAAGAGCTTGAGAAAAACCCTGACAATGTCTTGATCGACTCAAAAGGCAAGAAAAAACTCAGAAAGGTTGTGAGGTATGAGGCGTTGGCACAGCTTGGATATGCGACACACAAGGAATGCTACAACGATATATGCAGCCAGTTCGCTCAGCTCGTATACAGCAAGCTTTTCCTCGGCGCGTCAAAGGATGCGGATGAGTGGAATCTGTTCAACAGGGCGCTTACCTCACTCGGTTTTGACCCCGTGATGTATAAGAAGGACTTCGGCACCAATCCGAAACCGTCTATGAAGCTTATTTTGGCAAAGGTCTTAGGTTAAGGAGGGTGCGTGAGTATGGATATAACAAGGATAACCGGGAACAACGAGGCTTGCTTTGCGCATGTTCTTAACGGGACGGCTGTCACTGCCACGGAGAATATGCTCAGGATAGGCGCGGTTGATGACGAGGGCAACGGAGTTGCGGCTCTTTCGGCATATTTTGATGCGCAGTTTATAGAAGTGACCTCACTGTATGTTCAGGAAAAGTACAGGAGACAGGGCTACGGCAGGGCACTGATGGAGACCTTAGTAAGCCTTGCGGAAGATGATTATACCTCCGTGACCGTGTATGTATATGACGATGAGGGCGCTGAGGAGTTCCTGAAAGGGATGGGTTTTGAGCTCTTTGATGCTACGGAGCTTCACTATATCAGACTCGGAGAGGTGCTTAGGTCAGCGTATTGCAGAAGGCTTCTGTTGGACAACGATACCGAAGAAATAAAGAATATTTCCGACCTCGACGAGAATGAGATCAAGATCCTTTTGGGATTTTTTAAGAAAAACCATATCCCGTTAAAAGGAGGATTCGATCCGCATTGGAGTACGATAAGATTTGACGGTACGGAGGTTGCGGATATATATCTCGTAGAGCCTATGAACGGTGATGTCAACATGATACTTCAGAGCTTTGACAAGAAGAATCCGCAAAAGATAACCATGCATATGACGGAACTGATCCGTAAGATGGAGGAGGAAGCTGAATTCGGACCTCTTGCGAGGTTCAACTTTGCATCTGACAATACCAAATTTTTGGAAGCATTGGGTCGGAGCATGGGAAGTACGGCATATATAAACTCGGCAGGTAAATACAAGAAAGCAATCAGGCTTCTCTAAAGCGGCTTATATAGGAGGGCATATGTCAGACAGTACGATCAAAAAAAACGGTCTGATCACAAAGATGATCAACGCTGATAATATATACGAATATGAAGATCTGATCCCGCCGGATGTAGCGGAGCAAATCCTGCGTGAGCACCATAAGGGAGTAGTGGCTCATGACGAAAGTACTGATGAGGTACGAGCAATCTTTATGTGCGCCGTAACCGGTGTGGGATGGGACGGAGATGTTAAGTCTCTTGTTATAGAGTGGGTTTATGTGGTCAGTGATGAGGCCTTTGATACATTGCTTGAATATCTGATCAAAGAAGCTTCCGAGGAGGAAGTAAAGAAGGTAAGGATGGAGCTTCCGATAACCGATGAACATATGAAGAAGCTTCTTGAAAAAAACAGCTTTGACATGAAAAGCAGCGAAAGTCTGTTGCTTGAGACCAATGTGGATGAAATCACTAAGATCAAGCAGTTTCAGGGAAATGTAAGAGGAGATGTTGTGTCGCTTGACGATCTTTTTACAAGAGAGTTCAGAAGAGCTCTGACCAACTTCATCTTTCACGGAGCAAGAGGCCTGCTTGAGGATGCCGAGACTCTGCCGATGTCATGGTTTGATCTTGAACTCTCGTGTTGCATCAGGACGGGCGACAGGGTAACGGGCATGTTTCTTGTCAAGAAAACAACGACGGGAGTGATCGTTCCGGTTCTTATGTTTGCTTTTGAACCGGATGCTGCTATCAAGCTTATGATGCTTTTGCGCTTCTTTGTGCAAAATGCGGAGATGACCGAGAACAAAGATACAAGGGTAGTGATCTGCCGTTATAATAAAAAAATAAGAGCGCTTACCGACAAGCTTCTGCCCGGGAAAAAGGGCGATACTGTATATTTCTGTGAAAGGGATATATGATACTTATGCTATATTAAGAGCGTAAAACAGTTTTTTCTTGCGTTTTTAATGAAATACGATTAAAATAACTTGGTTATAATCTTTTTTTGCGGGGTTGCCATGGAAATCAGAAAGATAACTGATGATAATATAGACGAATATGAGGATTTTATAGACGAGGATGTTGCACAGAGTATAGGCCGTGAGTTCTACAGAAGCATAGCCATACACGAGGACTCGGATGATGAGCCTGTTGCTGCCGTTGTCTGGGAACTCAAGAACTTCGAAGAGGATACGGATACAACCTCCGAGATCGAGTGGCTTTATGTGAAGGACAGTAAGGTTGGCGAGATGCTCATGGAGGAATATGACAACGAGAACTCTGAAGATGAGGTGACGGACAGCTTTTTTGAGTTTGCCTCGATGGATAAAAATGCCGCTTCGATCCTTGAGAATTCCGGCTTTGAAATAACTAAGGGGGAGAGCCGCGACATAGTCGTTACGGTAGAAGAGCTTGGCGATCTTCCCATAGCCAAGAAGAAAACCCCGCCCTATATCACAAGCATCAATGACCTCATGGTAAGGCAGTTCAGGAAGGGCATAACCAACTGTCTCTTCCATGGCAGGAAGGGTATACTTGAGGATCTGGCCTTCCTTCCGATGAGCTGGTACGATCCGGATGTTTCGTGTTGTGTGCAGACGGATGAGAAGGTGAATGGTTTTCTGCTGGTTCACAAGCGGGCATCGGGTGCCCTCGTCGTAGATTTGCTGTTTGCGCTTGAGCCTGATGCCAAGGCCAATCTTTTGAGCATGATAAGATATTCAATCAATGCCGCAATCGACAAATATCCGCCTGAAACCGAGGTCATTTTAAGACGTCACAATGATATGACAACGGCTCTTATTCAAAAGCTCTTCCCGAACAAGAAGGGTGCCGAGGTTTCAAAGGGAGAGAAAAAAGGGGAGTAAAAGAAGGATACTATTATGGAGCTTTCACACAGAAATTATGCAAGTGTATTTCTAAACGGTGCCGCGATCTTTATATTGGCCGGGATGATAGTCAACACATCCATATACAGACAGAGGGGCAGGAAGGATGATAAGATCTTCTTTTTCATGCTTCTCGGTGATATATGCTTAGGTCTGTGCGATACTGTGGTTGCCCTGGTCAATGGCCGGGATTTTGCCGGTGCACGGTTGATAAATACTGTTGCTTATACCGGGATATACCTCTTTACGGCTGTGTTGGCATACCTTGTTCCTCTTTATCTGTTGTACAGGTATACCAGGCGTGAAGATATGTTCAAGGTAGTCTGGCGTGTACTTCTTGTTCCGCTGATCTGCATATTTGCCATGTATCTGATAGGCGTTCCGAACGGCTATTTTCTTTCTGTTGATGAGCAGAATACTTATCACTTCGGAAAGTACTACGTTGTTCCGCTCGGGATGACGCTTGTCTATACTCTTGTCTCTTTTGTGATTCCTCTGATAGTTAAGATAAAATTCGGCAGACTCAGGCATATGTATATATTGCTATATCTGATACCTATATCCGGAGCGGTCCTTCCGTTTGTGTTCGATGTCGCTGCGGATGCAGCGATCGTTTTTGCGGTGATCTTTGCCTATATGCATATGAGTGCGATGAATGAGGAATTCTTCGATATCAGCGAGGGCGTGGAGGTGAAAAAATGAACTTTCCGCAGGAAGTGATAACAACATTATATACCGAGGGAACAGCTATCGCCCTGATCATAGGTCTTATGGTATATACCGCGGGGCTTAAGAAAAAGAACGGGGTGAGAGAGCATATTTTTATCATCCTCAATGCGCATGCGCTTCTTCTGGCTCTTAGCGGAGCCTTAAGCTATACTCTGAGATATCAGGATTTCGACGGGGCTCTGCTTTTGGCGAAAATCGCGGGTAATCTTCACGAGCTTTTCATACTTGCGCTTATTTTCTACTGGATGCTTTTCACGGATTATCTTTTATACAGAAGCAGGGATCACCTGTACAGAAGGTATACACCTGCGTTTATACCCATCCTGGTATGTGCGGGTGTTCTTGCTGTGAATTCGTTTACAAACTTCCTTTTTGATATAGGTGAGGATCTTAAGTTTGATCCGAAGCCGGGTTACTGGGTATTGGTGGCATTGGAATACTTATATCTGATCAATACGGTCGTTCTGCTGCTTAGGTTTTACTCTAAGTCCAACGGACCGAAGTTCATCAGACTTCTTCCGTTTGCGACGCCGTTTATCGTGAGTTCGGTGATGAATCGCGTAACGCCTTACGAGGTCAGATCGCTCGGAATAGCAGTAGGTCTTGTGCTGCTTCATTTTTCACTTATGAATGAACGCTGCTACAGAGATGAGGAAACAGGCTTTTATAATATCGCCTTTTTAAAGTATATAGCCGGTTTTGCAACCGAACACGATGCGTCCGGCGGCTGTGCTATCATATTTGACGGTGCGGAGAGAGGCGATGAACTCGCCGGCATCGTTAGTGATGAAGCGCCGGATAACAGTGCTGTCGTGAATGCGGGCCACGGAAGGTATATAGTTTTATCCGGAGCTCAGAGCAGGACGGCTATAAGGCTGTTTATTACTGCGGTTAAAGAGGCAGCGGAAGAAGAGAGTATAGATGTAAGCGCTGACTATCTGGTTTTGAACGGCGGAGAATCCCTTGAGAAGAGCCTGAATAAATTAATTAATAAAACAGTAAGGGCGGTACCGCAATGAAGCACGATACTAAAAAATATATACAATTACCGGACGAACTTAAGAACAAGATAACAGACAGAGGTTACAGACAGATAGAGGTAGAGGATGAGCCCTACTTTGATACCTTCTTTGACAGGATGAACGGGTATTGGTCTTCTTCTACAAATGTATGCAATATGATATGCTGGCAGGACACCTTCCCTACATTTTTCAAGGAATCGGGCGGGTTGCTCCTGTGTCTTAATTATGTGTGCGAAGAGGGTAAGCTGTACGGAATCCCAATGATAGGAGAGTATACCGACGAAAGAGTCAGAGCTGCCGTTGCAACCTTAAAGAGTGACTTTGAGTACTTTGGGGTTGAATTTGCCATAATGGATGTGACCAACTGGATGTATCCCTTTTTTGAGAAAAGCGGAGTCGATTTTGAGGTCGATGACGACAGGGATTACATGGATTATGTATATACAAATGAGATGTTCCTTAAAGGTCTGAACAAGAAGGATGACCGTTATTACTACAGATATTTTTTGAAAAGAAACGAACCGGAGATTGAAGAGATCACTCCGGGACATATAGATGAGATAAGACAATTCTTTATGGACAACTGGTGTTCGAGCCATGAATGTGAAGACTGTCATTACGGATGTTTGATCAATGTAGTCTCCATCCTGACCAACGCATTCGACAGAATGCGCCTTCACGGATTTATCGTCCGGGTTGAGGGAGAGATGGTCGGATACTCTATAGTGAGTGTCAAGAGAGAGTATGGGATATATCAGTTTAAAAATGCCATCAACAGCATAAAGGGGCTGAATGAGTTTATTTTGAGAGAAACCTATGACAGATATCTGACCGGTGTCAGAGAGATCAATTATACAGAAGATGTGGGTATTGAAAACTTAAGATACTATAAGATGCATTTGGCACCGGAATACAGATTATCGTCAAAGATGGTGCTTAAAGCAAAGGGGTAGAATATGGCAAAAAAAACAAGCGTATTAAGTCGTGCCAAAGAAACAACAAAGAGCGGATCTATGCCAATTCTGCTTTTGCTGCTGTTGGTTTCGTTACTTGGATGGTTTTTATATAACAACGTCAACTGGATCGGGATCAATCCTTTTTCCAAATATGCGTATGACAATGTATCATCTGCCACAAAAGACAGCGACGGATATACTTATGTGATAGCCGATTCCGGCTCCGAGATACTCAAGATATCCGGTGATGGAAAGCTGGTCATGATAATATCCGGAAAGAAAGCCGGGTTTGCCGGAGCTACTCACATATCCTGCGGTGGTGATAAAAAGCTCTACGTACACACGGTTGAATACTCGACAGGTGTACGTATATCGGAGGAGAGGATAATATGCATTGACCCGGAAAACGGAAATCCGGTGAAGAGTTTAAAATATATTCCCCGCGACATAAATGCTATGATGCAGGATTTTGCCGGCTTCGTACCTACCGAGGACGGTATGCTCTTTATATTGAAGGAGTTTTCCGGCCTGTGCATATATGACCAGAAAAACAAGCTTGTAAAAAGATTTGATTTTGAATCTGCCGGGCAGGAGGTGATCACGGCTTCCTATGATGTTGCTTCGGATACGATATGCTATTCGACATATTCCGGGTGTCTTTATACACGTACCGGGGACGGCGAAGCTGTAAAAAGGTACGACAGTGAAAGTGTAAATGAAAGCATTCCGCAGGATATCTGTCTATATAACGGCGTGATCTATATGGCTGATGTAGGTAAGAAGAATATATTCTGCTTCCCGCTCAAGGATTTTAATCAATATACGGTGGAAGAAGACTGTGACATAGAAGAAAGGGAGATAGCGGCGGTTGTTTCCGCAGGCACCGGTGGTGTTACGGTTGTTTCTGAAAGCTCTGTTTTTGACGTAAATGATGACGCTATCGTTATGCAGGAAAAACCCGTGCTGTCAGATAAGGTTGCCCTTATGGCTTCGATCGTATGGATCGCGATCATATTAAGCGCGCTGATATGGCTTTACCTTTTAGTGCTGCTGATAAGATATCTTATCAGTCATTCTACCTTTGGAACCAAGCTTGCGCTCGGAATCATTGTCGGAGTTTTTGCGGTTGCGGCTCTTTTTCTCGGAACGGTATTCCCCGGCTTTACGGAACAGTTTGAAAACGAGATATATTCAAAGGAACAGCTGGCATCCAAGACGGCTTTGGAGGCTATCGGTCCCTTGAATCTGCTGGAACTCGGTTCGCCTTCGGATGCTGACACTCCCGAATATGCTTATGTCAGAGAAACTGCACGAGACATATTCTTCTCGGGTGAGATAAATGATTTTTACTGCATGATCTACATGAAGGTGGGGGACCATGTCAGGGTTGTCTATACCCTGGAGGATTTTTATTATGGATATCCCTCGGAGTATGTGCCGGAGGACTTGGAAGGGTTTGAGGTGGGAGTGTTCCGAAAGGGCAAGAGTACTTCAAGCCAGGGCACCTATCTCTTTGTGCAGCTTCCTTTTGCGGATGCCGAGGGAAATGTAGCCGGCTTTGTGGAAGTCGGAACGGACACTGATGATATAACAAGGAAGAATAATCTTCTGCTTCGGGGACTTGTCGTAAATATACTTGCGATGATAGTTATCGTTGTCCTTTTTATGGTCGAGCTCGTATCCTTCCTTCACGCGAAGAGGGAGGACGACAGACTGAGGGAAGAAGGCATCAAGCCGGAGATTGTACAACCGGAGCTTTACAGGTTTGTGGTATTCCTGGTGTTCTTCTTCACCAATCTTACCTGCGCCATTTTACCTATTTATTCCTTGAAGATGGCATCGAATATGAGCTTGTTTGGGATCAGCTCGGAGATACTATCGGCAATCCCGATATCCGCCGAGGTTTTCGCAGGTGCGGTTTTCTCTGCAATCGGAGGGAAGATCATAAGAAAGATCGGCAACAAGAAGGCCATAGCTTTAAGTTCTTTTCTTTTTACCGCAGGACTTGCATTAAGGATCGTACCTAATCTGTTTACACTTACTCTCGGAGCGCTTGTTTTGGGAAGCGGCTGGGGTATACAGCTTCTTATGGTCAATGTTATGATCGCAACCCTGCCCGAGGCAGAGAAGGATAAAGGCTATTCTCATTACAATGTTGCCTCGCTTGCGGGCGCAAACAGTGCTATCGTCCTCGGTGGTTTCCTGGTACAGTGGATTGATTATTCGGTTCTTTTTATCATTAACGCATTAGGAAGTGTAGCTTTATACTATGTCTCGAGAAAATATCTTGCGGATGTTGTTTTCGATGAAGAGAAAAGCGGTGCACAAAAGGATAAAGGCAAGTCGGTTTTGAAGTTTATTTTTAAACCGAGAGTTATCATATTCTTCGTGTTTATGCTCACACCGCTTTTGATAGCCGGTTATTTCCTGTATTATATGTTCCCGATCATCGGATCCGAGTGGGGCATATCCGACACCTATATCGGCTATCTGCTGGTTGTATGCGGGCTCTTCTCGGTTGTCTTCGGAGGAAAGACTACGGAATTCTTCTCGAAGGGTAAGAGGAAAAGTCTTGGACTGTTTTGCGCTGCTTTATTATATGCCGTAGGGTTCTATGTGGTCGCAAAGGAGCAGAATCTTCAATCTCTGCTGGCGGCGCTTGGCTTGATCGGTATAGCGGACAGCTTTGGCATACCGCTTTTGTCTAACTATTATACCGACCTGAAAGAGGTGTCGGAGTTTGGATATGACAAGGCTTTCGGAATATACAGTCTGTTTGAAAATACAGCTCAGTCGTTGGGTTCCTTTGCGTTTGGATCTGTCCTTGTTGTAGGCGTGGAAAAAGGACTTAAGATAATGCTTATAGTTCTGCTGGCGATGGCTTTAGTATTTTTTGTCTCGTCATTGAGTATCATAAAAACGAAAGGGGGGCAAAAAAATGAATAATCCGAAGGTTAAGAAAAAGCATAATCTTGCGAAGAGAATATCCAAGTTTATATTCACGGTAAACTCCCTGATCATAATTCTGATCCTTGTCATAACAACTTTTGAGTCGTATTTTCTGACATCAAGAGTATATAAGGAAAAGACTATGCAGGTGGCCGAAAGTCTTGCGGGAACGGTTGACGGCCAGGGAATCCGTGTACTGTTGGACATCATCGTGACAGACGAATATCAGAGCTTAAGAGCTGAGGCTGAAGCAAAAAACGATGAGCAGATGATCGTAGATTATTTTAATGAGCATATTAATGTCGCGGGGGAAGGATTTACGGAGGGTTATGACCTGTTCACGGCTCTCGTTAATTATGCCATTGATTCGATAAATAAACTCAGAGATGACATGGATGTACAGTACCTGTATGTGGATTATATCAAAGACGGTTATTCTTACAACATCTATGACCCTGATGACATATTCTTTTCAATGGGTAAAAAAACAAAGCTTGACGATGCTTTTGAGAATATGAAAGGGAACGAAAGGGTTGAACCGAGAACCTCGCGTACCGAATACGGCTGGTTGGCGACCGGAGGCGTTCCTATATACGATCGCGAAGGCAATGCGGTAGCTATCGCCTTTTGTGATATCAATATGAATGTGGTTATAAAGGAATCTCTTACGTTTTCGTTCTCGGTGCTTGTAGCAGCGTTTATAGCTTTGTTCCTGATATCCTTTAAACTTAAGGGAATGGTGCAAAAGAGGATTACGGCCCCTGTTGAACAGTTAACCGATGCAAATGATAAGTTTGCGGAGAAGAAGGGCGATGCCTACACCAAGGAGGATATAATCCGGCTCGATATAAATACGGGTGACGAGATAGAAGAGCTGTATCATGCGACAAGGTTCATGCAGGCGAGTATCATTGATTATATGGAGAATCTGACCAAGGTGACGGCGGAGAAGGAGAGGATAGGAGCCGAGCTCAACGTCGCCACGCAGATCCAGGCGGATATGCTTCCGAGGATATTCCCCCCATTCCCCGAGAGGGATGACTTCGACATCTATGCCTATATGACGCCGGCGAAGGAGGTCGGGGGTGACTTTTATGACTTCTTCCTGATAGACGACAAGCACATGGGACTTGTTATGGCGGATGTGTCGGGTAAGGGAGTACCTGCCGCACTCTTTATGGTCATAGCAAAGACTCTTATCAAAAACCGAGCCATGAACGGGGAACTCTCACCGGCGATCATATTGTCAAATGTTAATGATCAGCTGTGTGAGGGAAACGAAGCGGAGCTTTTCGTCACGGTATGGCTTGCCATAATCGACCTGAATACCGGTAAGGGCAAGGCGGCAAATGCGGGACATGAACACCCGGCGTTACGGCGGAAGGACGGCAGCTATGAGCTTGTGGAATACAAGCACTCCATGGCGGTTGCCACCTTCGAAGGTCTTCCGTTCAAAGAGCATGAATTTGAGCTTCATCCCGGTGACAGCCTGTTTGTATATACAGACGGTGTACCTGAAGCAACCAATATAAACAATGAGCTCTACGGCACGGACAGGATGCTTGAAGCACTGAACAAAGATCCTGATGCTTCGCAGGAGCAGATACTTAAAACAGTCAAGACCAGCGTGGACGAATTCGTGGGCGAATGCGATCCTTTTGACGATCTTACAATGCTTGGGTTTAAATACTATGGAAATAAAACCAAAAAAGGGGTGGTAACAATGAACGGCAATGCCAAGGAACTTGATGTGGAAGCTACAGACGAGATGCTTGATACGGTTATCGACTTCGTGAACGAAGAACTTGAAAAAGCCGGAGCCGACATGAAGGCTACAACTCAGATCGACGTTGCTGTCGAGGAGCTTTTTGTGAATATTGCTCATTATGCATACAATCCTGATACGGGCCCGGCAAAGGTCAGGATCGAGGTTGACGACGATCCGCTCGCGGTTTCCATTACGTTCTTTGATAACGGCATTCCTTACGATCCGCTCGCCAAACCAGACCCGGATGTCAGCTTGTCAGTGGAGGAGAGACAGATAGGCGGTCTGGGCATATTCATGGTCAAGAAGAGCATGGATAATGTGGAGTATGAGTATAAGGACGGTCAGAATGTACTTAAGATAACAAAGAAACTTTGATTAAGGCATTGATAAAAATTATGATAATCTGTTTTTTTGCGTGATTTACATAATTTTTGATTGTAAGATTATAAAAAAAATGGTAAAATCAAACATGTGTGTGACAAGCGTTTAGCTCCGGCTTAAAGCTTGCAAGATATGTTTGATAGCTCAAGGGGAAAACATGTTGATCGATGAAATCGATAATAACAGAATCCTGTTCATATATGCCATAGCGGTTACAGTTGCGCTCGTGGGTCTTATATGCTATTTGATCGTTTCAAATACCAAAAAGAAGGCTCAGACGGAACGGATAGAGAAGGCCAAGCTTGAGATCATGTTCAGCCAGATCAGGCCGCATTTTGTGTATAATGTTCTCAATTCCATTTACTATCTGTGTGAGATAGATCCGTTGAAGGCACAGAGAGCCATAGAGAACTTTGCTGATTATATGCGTACCAATCTTGACTCTATAGACGGTCAGAGTCTTGTTTCTTTTGATGAGGAGATGACTCATATCGAGAAGTATATGGAGCTTGAGAAGATGCGTTTCGGCGACGATCTGACCGTTAATTATGACATTAAGGTGAGGGACTTTAAGCTCCCGTCCCTTTCCATACAGCCGCTCATGGAAAATGCGGTAAAGCACGGAGTCGGGGCAAGCGAAAACGGCGGGAGCGTGACACTTTCGACGGAGGAGACGGCTCAGGATTATGTGATCACGGTCAGTGATTCCGGTGTGGGCTACAACCCTCATTTCAAGAGCAGGCATAGCGGAGAACAGAGCTCAAACAAGTCTCATATCGGTCTTTCGAATGTGCGCGAGAGACTTGGGATGATGTGCGGAGGAAAGGTAGATATATATACAGCCGACGGTAAAGGGACAAGGGTTGTGGTACGTATACCCAAGACGAGCAAGGTCGGCAAAAAATACAACAAATGATAATACTCTTAAATGATCAGGGGGGTGAGATGTATTGGAGATTATTGCAGTTGATGACGAACAGTTGTCGCTCGACGGGATAATCGCTGCACTTGGTAAAATAAATATCGATGCCAATGTGAAGGGCTTTAAGAAAGCTTCGGAAGCTTTAGAGTATGCATATACTCACAAGATAGATGTAGCTTTTTTGGATATCCAGATGAGGGGCGTGACGGGTATGGAGCTCGCGGAGGATCTGAAAAAGCTTCATCCCTATCTGAATGTCATATTTACGACGGGTTTTTCGGAGTATGCGGGCGAAGCCCTGGATATGCACGCAAGCGGCTATATCATGAAACCGGTCACGGTTGAAAAGGTAAAGAAGGAACTGAGCGATCTCAGGTACAGCAGCTCAAGCGGAGAGAGCAAGAAGAAATTCAGGATCGTGACATTTGGCAATTTTGCGGTGTTTGACGGTGAAAATCCGGTCAAGTTCAAGTACAGAAAAAGCTATGAGGTTTTAGCCTACTTAGTCGACCGGCACGGCTCCTTTGCTTCAAATGGTGAGCTTATCGCCGCCCTCTGGGAGGACGACAGTGATTATGAAGGCCGTATTTCCTACCTGAACAACATAAGGGCGGATATAAAAAATACCATGGCGGCTCTCGGCTACGGTGATATTATTCTAAGGCAGAGAGGTCACCTGGCCATAGATGTAAACGAAGTGGACTGTGATTATTTCAGATACATCAACGGTGACAAGGATGCTCTAAAGAGCTACCACGGTGAGTACATGAGCCAGTTTTCCTGGGCCGAGCTTACCAATGCAAGCCTCATGAACGATGCGGGGCTGCTGTGACTAAAGTGTGACTGTTTTTAATCTATAATTAAACGATTTATTATATCAGGATCGATATCGGAGAAAGGAAGTTTAGCATATGAACAATAACAAGCTCTATCCATTTGAGAGAAACAGGTACTATGCGGGCAAGATGCTCACAAGTTCCGATTTTCAGACGGAACAGACTTACTTTAACAACAAGAGACGCTTTTTGAATACTTTGATGTACGGCTCGGGTGTTGTATGCGGTCTCGGTGTTTTCTCTTTGGACGACCTCTCAATCTTGGTTGAGAGCGGTGTGGCCATAGACGGTATGGGAAGAGAGATCGTGATCGAGTCTTCCGTCGTAAAGAAGCTTTCCGCGGTTGACGGCTTTGAGAAGCTTAAGAGCAATGATGTGTCGCTGTGCCTTTCGTATCAGGAGAAGGAAGTGCACACGGTCTATGCGATCAACCAGGTAAATACAGACAGAGAGTATGAGTATAACCGTATCTCGGAGGGTTACAGGCTCTTCCTCATCGACAAGTCCGATATACCGCTTTCTTTCGAGCTTGAATCAGAATTCCTTGCAAAAGGTGAGCTTTTTGCAGATGAAAACTTCCGCGCAGAGATAATGATGCCGGCGACTGTGAGTCGCGGCAAGAATGTAAAGGCAGTCATAAGAGTGACCAAGCTTTCGGACAAGGATGTCAGGTTCTCTTATCATGCAAACCTCCAGATACCGGCCTTCAATGCACCGGACGGCACAAGGGAGATTGAGATAGCTATAGACGATCTTATACTCGATCCCGGCAAGACCAAGGATTTTGACTATTGGATGATAGTGGATGACACTCCGGCCATCGAGACCAATGTCATCTTAAAGAGCGGTTCGGCAGTAGCTTACGAAAACGGCGAGCCGATCACGGCACCGGGTAACTTTACCTTAAGGGTTCTTCTTTCGGACGCAAAGCCGAGAGAACTCGTTACCACAGAGATAGGTCGCATGAACCTTGAGATGATGGGAATAGGAACCCAGGGTGATTATATAAGACTTGCCGACTTAAAGCTTGTAAGAACGGATCAGGCTTATATCATAGAGCAGGTAAACGAGAACAGGATAAAGAAGTACGTGACAGCGCCCTCACAGGAGCTTTTGCGCGAAGGTTATATGGAGTTCTTCACCAAGGAAGCCGATATAGCTCCGGGCGTAGTTCAGGTGAGCAGCGATGTGGCAGAGCGTCCCGGAAGAAATATCGATATCAGGCAGCCGCAGCTTGCTACAGGCGTACTCGAGATACCTCTCGGTGAGAATCCGAGAAAGGGAGAGATATACTATTCCGGCGAGATCATGCACGGTCTCGGACGGGGCAATGTTTATGTGGAGGTCGGCTACGAATTCCTCAACGAAGACGATTCTATATCGTCAAGTTCGAAGAGCACCATCTTCGGCAATCCGGAATTCTTTAACGGCGAACAGATGACCGTTGTAAATGCCGAGACGGCGATCAGAGTATTGAATGATAAGGGAAGCTTTATAGTAGCGGCCAAGCTTCTTGAAAATGTAGATTATCTTATGCTCACATACCGCTGGGTAGCGGTTAAGTTCCCGGCAGGAAATGACCTCGAGCTTGAGGAGGATGTGACAGGCAAGAGTATTTCGGCCATTACACCTACCGTTGTTCTCGGAACCAAGGAGAGTCATTTCTTCGGAGTTGAATATCACAATATGGATGCGGTTTCCATCGCATACGAGCTCACCGAGCCCGGAAGCGGTGAGATCACCGCAGACGGTATATACACTGCACCGAACAAGGAAGGCGTATACGAGATATGTATCTACTGCACGGATATGCCTATCATATGCACCTACGCTTATGCGATAGTAAAGAAGAAGGGTCTGGAGTGATCAGATGGTTTTTCAGTCACAGAAGATGCAGCTCAAGAGCGTCAGGGTAGTATTAAAGAATGCCGTAAATGAGCTGTATGTATGCAGAAATGTAAATGAGAGCGGCGGAGGTTTTTACTCCGTCATATGCGTAAAGGATCACGAGGTCGTAAAGCGCTTCCTTTCCATATGCGAGACCACAGAGGTCAAGGGTGACTTTTTTGTGGACTGCTTCTCGGACGGTGACAACCAGATTATCGTCTTCCCTTACAACAGGGAGAGAAATCTGTTTGATTTCTATCGCCCGGATGTTCTCTCGCTTTCGGAGTGTGAGGATGTATGCATAAATGTGATCATCGCATGCATGAGCGCAAGACTTCCATGGCAGCTTTTGTATCTCATCTTAAAGCAGAGACAACTTAATCTTTCGCGTGACGGTTCGGTATATCCCAGTTATTTTATGGATTTTTCCGAGCTTAAGGATGATGTTTCGGAGAAGGAATGCACGGTAAAATGTGCCGAGATACTGCTTGAGCTTCTTCGCCCGAAGGAGGGCAGACAGGCTAACAGTTTGAAGCTCCTCGAAAAGAAAGTAGGCAAGCAGAGCTATACAAGGTTTGTCGAACTCTACAAGGATGTGCGTATCTCAGCTGCGCCTCGTGAGAAGGCCGGCTTGTGGAGGCGCATTAAAGCGTGGTTTTCGCGCAACAAGGACAGGCTGTTCAGAGTGCTGCTTTGGATAAGCATCCTGCTTGCGCTTTTTGTGATACTGTCGTTTTTGACGCAGCTTATCTTCGGGGATGTCCCGTGGCTGAGACTGTTTATCAACAGCTTTGATGTCATAGGAACAGAGAGTCTGCTGCAGTAAAACGGGGATAAACCGCAATGAACTAATAAGGATGGAGAGAGTATGTCTAAAAGAGCAGTTACAATTTTGATCATATTATGGACACTGATGGGTGCTCTTGCCATGGTGTGGTATTTTGCACCGGCTGCCCAGCAGACCGACGGTATAACCAGAGACGAGTCCTATGCTGTGACAGAAAAAAATGTGTATGTTTCTACCAATGTCGATCAACACGGTGTGATCTACAAGCTTACGCCCGGCGGAGCATTGGATGACAGTTTTCTTGCCAGAAGAAACAGTCTGTTAAAGAAGGTTACTTTTGATAAACTTGCGTATAAGGACAATCTGTATCTTTTATGCAGCGGAAGCTTTATAAACAGTGACGTATCGATGTCAGGGTATAAGATCATCAGATTTTCCGACGAGCTGATCCCTGCCAGAGACAGCGGCTGGTTTAAGCTTGATACGGGATTGACTGCCACCGGATTTACCGCGGATGAGGATAGACTGTATATAACCGCAGTCAGTACGGATCGTACGCAGCTCGCGGTATATGAGGTAAAGTTTGACGACTTAGTCGATATAAACAACGCAAAAGACTCCGACAACAAGTCGAAAAAGGATAAATCCAAGGATAACGAGGAAGAGTATATAACTCTTACACCTGTCCAGACCGACGTTGCCGATACGGGCAGAAGGTATGCGGATGCCTGCTATGAGCCCGGAAAGCTTCATGTGCGTTATGACAACGAGAAGCTTTCACAGGATGAGTTTTTTGTTACCGACCGCAGTGCGGATGCGGCTTATGACAACTTCAAGATTCCGTCAAAGCTTATCAATCAGGAAAGAGGAATATATCCGGGACTTATCATACTTATATGGGTGATCGGTATCCCGGCGATCATTCTTCTGTGTGTTATCTTCCATCACAGAGGGCATTTTGTATATGCAGCACTGATACTTACATTTGTCATAGCTCTTATAATAGTGACGGGAACTTATGCCACCTTCCTCACCAGAGCCACTATATGCGAGGATCAGTATTCGAGCTTTGCGTCATACGTGACGGGAAGTGTGTTTGAGAAGATAGACCTTTCGGCGGCTGCCGAGTCAATGGGCATAAAGGATAGGATATCCGAGGATACAACAGAGGCTCAGATCGAGGCCAAGCAGAAGGCTTTCTATGACAGCAGCTACTGCAGTGAGATGCTCAAGGATATGGAGACTAAGATCAGGCTGTCAGATGAAGGCGAAGGTATAAAGGAATTCCTCCTGGTTAAGAGGTCCACCGGTGAGATAATCCTTTCAAGCGATAATGACAATCGTGACAGTGTGGAGCGAAAGCTCGGCAGGACAGCGGCCGAACTTGCCATGACCAACTCCTCGGGTTCGCATATTAGAGTTTCGGAGTATGGTAAAGGATCTTCGAGAGAGATATATCTTGCCAGAAGCCTGGATGAGGAAGGCTTATACGGATGCTCTCTTATAGCGGTTTGTGACTATGGCCAGGATGTCCTGGATATAGCCAAGAATAATAAGAAAGCGATAGATTCGGCGATAAGAGTATTTATAATAATCTCTTTGCTGATAATACTGATACTCTATCTACAGTCGAGAGATGTACATCTTATAGCACAGATGCTCAAGGCTATGGCCGAGGGAAAGACCGATATCAAGAAGCCGAATGTACGTGGCGGAGATCTTATCGCCATGAAGAACAGCGTATACGAGATCGAGAAGAATATAAAGAATGTCAACAGAGCCAAGTTTATGACCTTCGAGGCATATTACCGTTTCGCTCCGAAGTCCATAGAGAAGATACTCGGACGTAACTCCATAGTCGAGGTTGACGTGGGAGACGATACGAGACTTATGGGTACAGTGGCTGTGGTTGCAACCAAGGGAAATGTGGTTACTTTCCCGGAGAGAACCAATCGACTGTTTGAGATATTTGAGGAGAGCAGGAAAGAGCACAACGGTATTTATATTACCTGTAACGAGACACTTTCATCCTCACGTTTCCTCTTCACAGAGAAGTACAGAGGTGCCGTTCCTTTCGGAGTAGAGGTGTTAAACGGTGCGAGAGAGCTTTCAAACCGAGAGTATACAAACACTCTGGTGCTGCTCCACTATACGCGCTTCTCCTACGGAGTTGTCGGCACAAAGGAGCAGAGCGTGGCATATCTTGGCTCGAGTGAGCTTGAGACTCTGGTAGGTTATACGGACTGGCTCAGATCCTTGAGGCTTTCCTTTGTGGTAACCGGAGCCGTTGTTGAGCATGAGCATTGCGGAGATACCAGATATATCGGATTTATCGTAGCCGGAGACAGGGTAAGGATAGATCTCTATGAGGTACTTAGCGGTTCGAGCGCAAGAGTCAAGGAAGCAAAGAAGAAGCTTGCGGCTTCTTTTGAGGCGGCATTGAAGCTTTTCTATGCACAGGATTTCTTCCTTGCAAGAAATGCATTTACCGATATTTTGAGAGATTTCCCGGAGGACGAGCTTGTAAAGTGGTACCTCTTCGAGTGTGAGTCGAGACTTAACGGTGATATAGACACCGACTTCACGGGAGCTCTTCATATCTGATAATAACTACTGACAAAGGCAGGTGAGAAAAATAAATGGGCAATAATCTGTTCAGTGTAATGTGGAACGCCATTAAGGCGAGATTTACACGTATAGTTACAAAGATCAGGATGTTCACACGTAAGGATTACCTTAAGACACGTGTGATTGAGAAGCTTCGTCAGTTTTTTCAGCGCCTGTTTGACGTTAAACCGCGTGATAAGGATGACTATTATGGTGTCTTCGGATGGCTCGTGAGCAAAAAGCTTGCTTTTGCCATTGTTATCATAGTCGGTGTTTTGAGTTTCTTCTATGTGTATGTTACATATCCTTCTCTTTTCCCGGGAAGGAAGACTGAGAATATCAAGACATATTCATATAATTCGATACTCCTGAAGTTTGCTTCGGGCAATGTACGTATCAAGGGTAAGTCCGGATATCTTGCCTACGAGGGCGAGGTAAGCAAGGGTTACTGTAAGGGACAGGGTACTCTTTATAACCCTCAGGGCAATGTGGTTTACCAGGGTGAATTCGAGAAAAGCAAGTACGAGAATCAGGGTACATTCTACTATCCCGACGGCACCATGCACTACAGCGGCAACTTCCACGAGAATCTTTTCTCCGGAACCGGCAGTCTCTACAGGACCAACGGCAGCATGGAGTACGAGGGGGATTTCCTTCTCGGTATGAAGGAGGGCAAGGGTAAGCTCTATGATATGGGCAAGAATGTCATCTATACCGGAACCTTCTCGCAGGATGATATCAAGTACAGTGAACTGATAGGTATGACATCACAGGATGTTGCGGCGGCTTATACCGGTGACGTGCTTATGTATGATACCGGTCAGGACCGTGTCAGATATATGAGGGATATCGATGCCATTACCTTCGAGACTGCCGCAGAGGACTCGGTAGAGGATGCGTTTGTTTCGGATAAGGTATATGTCTTAAAGAAGAGCATACGCTTCGGTGGTCAGGACTATGTAAGCTTAGAGGCCTTATCCAAGGTTCTCGGAAAACCTACCTACGAAGGTGTTGCAAGAGCCATACTTCCGGAGATCATAGCCATCAATTCGATCAATGAAAAGAGAGAGGCCTTCGGAGGTCCGGTGGAGATAACCACCAACGAAATGTATAAGGAATATGTCCAGGTCACGGATTATAATCGTGATTATGAGATATATCTTGTGAGCTTTAAGAAGGATGGTCTCGAGTATAATTTCGTGACCATGCCCGGAAGCGATTCATTTGAGTTCTATTACATCCTCCTTGAGGATATGAGCGATCTTGCAAAATAATTTTCCAAATATACAATATATGTGACTTTTATGTGACTGTCACTGTTGTATCATGCATGTAATGATACGGGGGTTGAGAAGTATCTTGGCCCCTGTATCACATACTAAAGGCAGTGGACAGGGATCTATTTTGAGAAAGGCACTATATGAAAACATCGAAGGGTCACAATTTCATAAAAAGAATAATAGCTGCACTTGTTGCAGTTTGTTTTGTTTTTTGTCTTATCCCGGGTACAGCGGAGATGTCGGTGAGTGCTGCGAAGAATAGCGGTAAGCAGCTCAACCTGGTCACCGCGATGAAGCTTGCGGTCGCCAACAGTGAGAAGATAGAGTCTATAGATATGCAGATAGACGCAAAGGAGGCTGCGAAGCAGTCAGCCATAAAATCACTGAATGCAAAGCAGAAGAATATGTCTACCTTACGGTGGTCGCCGCTTCTTAATTTCAAACTCCCGACGAAGCCGAAGGAGGCCCAGGCTTATGAATTCCAGTTCAAACCCAAGATGCTTCAGAACGAAGTCGATGTATTAAAGCACAAGAAGGAAGCTCAAAAGGTTGAGGAGTATGCAAGCATAAGAAGCTACTTCGTTGAGATAGTGTCCTGTGAGAATATAATCTCTTTTAACGAGGAAAGATTAAAAGCATTAACCGAAGTAAAGAGAAAGCTTGAAGCCAAGCTAAGGCTCGGTAAGGCTCAGCAGGGCGATGTGGATAAGGTCGTATCCAAGATAGGAGAGCTTGAGACAAAGATCAGCAACGCAACCACAAAGAGAGAGAGAACGCTTAAAAAGCTTTCAAATGCCATAGGTATCGATGTCGGATACGGATATGTATTCGAAAACCCGTTCGTATCCTGCGAGATAGGAAGAACGGCTATTCCGTTCCTTGAGGATTATGCTGTAAAGAACGATCAAGGTTATTATGAAGCGAAAAATGATGCCGAGATGGAGCTTGTGTCATTAAATGTCAACTATAGTCTTATCTTAGGCAAGTACGGCGGTAACACGGCTCGCATTTCCTCATATGTTATGCAGGCTATGAACGGCGGATCGATAAATAAAAAGTCTTTCAAGAAGGATTATGACGGATTTCTCGATAAGATAGACGAGCCGTGGAAAGGCGACTATAAGATCCTTTTCATCAGGTTTGCAAAGGAGAGATTAAAGGGAGATAACGACGGTATCAACTGGGTTGAAGACGACCCTTACGTACTTTACAGTAACACTCTCGACTATATCTCTGCAAGAAAGGAAAAGGAGAATACCGAGCTTGACTTAAGAAGCAGCGTGGATGACGGCTTTGAAAACTACGCATCGGCGAGGACAGAGTACAGGAAGGCAAGTAAAGCTCTGGCCAAGGCAAAGGATGACCTTCTGATCGCGGAAGTTAAAAATGCGCTCGGAGAGCTCAATGACTCCGAGTATAATGATTTCGAAGAGACATATAATACGGCAAACACGGACGTGGAAGCAGCCCTGACTACCTACAGCCAGGTAACCTACGAGCTTGACAAGACATCCTGCGGCGGGGTTTCCGCATACCTGGAGATGCAGGGTATCAACCTTAATTCTTCCGACAGTGAAGGTGCAAATGCTTTAAAGACTCTTGTGCCGGTTTATGAAGATGGGATCACATACACACTTGCATTTATCGGAGATAATAATCTCTTTGATCTGAGAATTGATGTACCGAGCGATTTCTCGGTAGAGGATATAAATTATTATGAACTCTGGTGCAATAACGTACTTGTCGCTCCGAGATCATATATCAAGAATCCAATCAGGCAGCTTGCGGTAGCCATTCAGGGTATAGATAAGTGCGAGGTCAGGTTCTACAGGAATGCCACAGGATCTTCGCTGGAGGATTATATAGCCACCTCGGAGTTCGATCCTACGGTACTGTCCGGACCACTTCCCTTCATAAAGGATTACAATACCTTTACCCAGGAGGGTATGGTCATAGGAAAGTACACCGTGAACAACGAGGCCAAGACCGGAAGCATCAAGCTGAAGCTTGAGCTTGATAATACATACGGAGTGGCAAAGTATGGTATAAGAGTAGGAAACATATATGCCGAGAACGGTGACTTAAGCTATACTTCGGGCAATGAAAGCTACTTAAGAGAAGGTACGAGCAGCAAGTATATCGCAATCGACAAGGAATATACCTACCTCGATGCAGTAGGAGGCGGTCTTGCAAATGTAACGGTGGAGTTCACGGATGAGGGCGGAAACAAGCTCTTTGATGCGATACTCAAGGTAAGCGACCAGACAGTCATAGTTCCGAGATCGCAGCTGGAATATATCATGAATTATCAGGGGTAAACATAAGTTACAATAAACAGGGAAAAGAAGCTGAACAGAGGTAAGATATGATGAAAAAAGGAATTAAGAAAAGTACATATATGATACTTATCGCTCTTGCCTTTGTGCTTGCCGCAGCGGGAGCAGTCATTCTTGGTATAGGCTTTTCAAAGAAAGCCGAAGCCGATACCAATCGGACCGCTTTAAACCTTCCGGGGTTGGTGGTTGAGAATGCACTTTCTTCTTCAAAGGCCAAGCTTTCACAGGCAGAGTATGAAGCCTTAGTGGAGGCTGACTACAAGGAAAGCGGCGGCATGGTCAGGTTCGGGAATTACAGAAAGCGTTTTGACGTGAACAAGACCACCTATTTTATAGGAACCTGGCTTATTGAGCTTGACGGCATGAACGAGACATACTACCGTCAGGCAACGCTCTCCAAGACACAGAGAAAGCAGAATATAGGCTTCTACAAGTCGGAGATACATGAGAACAGGTCAGTCGGAGACGGCGAGGACGTATGGGGTGAGCTTGCGGGAGCTTCTTTGAGCAGTCTCACAAAGGGAGAAGTTCTGAAGGAGGAAGCCTTAGACGGCTACTGGATCAGCCATGTGGTAAATGCTGACGGTGTTCATGATCCCAAATCGGGAGATCTGATAGATCCGGATCTTGACAGTCTCTACGATCTTTTGAACCTGCCGGAGCTTCTGCCTCTTAAGAAGAAGTATGATGAGATAGAAGATAAGGAAATAAAGACCGAGGACGAGAAGCAGCATAATTACTATACCAGAAATCTTCTGGTATCGACAGACGGAGATCTGTCCGAACAGGATAAGCTGAGCTTTGCACCTTATGAAAAGCACGGAAGAAATGACATCACAGACAGATGTGATATAGAGATAAAGGCATTGATGCCTTACAACGAAAGGCTCAAAGCTGCATCGGAGGATGCGAGGGCGGAGATTATCTTGGACCTGTACGCAAGGGATGATGTCAAGAGACACGTGGAGGTATATAAGTTCCTTTGCATGGATGTGAACGGTAATCCGGCTGCACTTTCGAAGATAAATGAGATGCTCAGGTCAAAGGCCGCAGAGCAGGGAGCAACATTCTTAGCGGATGAAGAGTATGTACAGGCTGTTGCGGAAAGTTTAGAGAACTGTAAGAAAACATATTATGCTCTTTTATCTTCGCTGCTTTCCTCAAACGGAACAGTGATCGCGGATTACAGATATAGCTGGAGTACTGAGATCCTTGATATGGCTTACGAGGGGAAGCTCGGTGATGAGTCCGATACACGTGCCGATTACATATCTGCCGCAAACAGCATAGGAGCAGGAAATCAGGACAACGTAGAGCTTGAGAAGGCAGTGCTTGAAACCTCGTTTTTGCCTGAGGGTATAAAGAGATTTGAGGGCAAGGTAATATGTCCGGTATCACCCGATTATACCAAAGCTCTCAAAGAAGAAAAGTCGGAAGCAGTATTAAACGATATACTTGCAGAGCAGTATAACGATGCCGTAAAGCAGATGCTTGAACTCGAATTTATGGTCACTGCCGAGACAAGCAGGATAGAGGTCGAGGCCGGAGCAAGACTGCTTCAGGAGCATATAATCATGGCCAAGCTCTGGAAGACTATGGTATATGACGATCCTTACGGACCTTTGGCGGAGGCTGTCATAGACAAGTATATAGACTGGCTCATGAAGAAATACAAGGAGCTTACAGGAGAGGATTATGAAGATCCTGATCCTGACGACGATTTAGACGATCTTGATGACGGCGATCCCGAGACCGGCAGGATGATAGAGATCCTTAAGGGTGAGACACGGGACGGTGGCAAAGGCGATAAAGGACAAAGCTTTAAGGACAAGGGCGGAGAGCTGGCCGATGACTTTATGGACAGGATAGGCGGTCTTGACAACGACGGATTATTAAAGGAGCTCGGAAAGCTTGTAGGAGATGACCTGGGAGATGGCAACTTCGGTTCGCTTGAAGGGTTAGCAAGACTTGCCGGAGACCTCGGAAAGAAGAAAGACGACTTAGGTGATCTGCTCGGAACCGGAAATGGCGGTAATTCGGATGATTTCGGTAAAGGAAAGTTCGGCGGAGATATAGACGACATGCTCAATAAGGGGCTGAAGGACGGTTCCGACAGGAGCGGTGACAGAGATAACGAAAACTACGGCGATAATTATGACGGACGCGACGGAAACGGCGGCGACGACAGCAAGCCCTGGGGTGATAATAAGGGACTGCTTGACAAGCTTGGCGCAGATGATGCAAATGAGTATGATTTCAGTGACGATATGCTCGCATCGCTGCTTGCATCCATCCTCGGAACGGACTTCTCGAATCTTCCGGACAACATGAAGGCCGCTGCAATCGTGGCTATACACAGATATGGATTAAGACATAATGCAGTCAACTGTCTTGCGTATGCAAGAAAGCTTTTAAATCAGATAATCTCAGAGAAAAACCCTCTGTGCTATGCACAGTATGACGGAGATGTAACTGCTGAGTATATAAGCTTCGGTTCGATAGATTACAGTCAGGAGTATACAGGCTACAGGTTCGTGGAGGAAGACGGGGAGAAGACTTTGGCAAGAACAGCAACGACCTCCTCCTATACTTTCGGCGACAGCAGAGTAAACCTCTCCGACGGAAGCATAAAGGATCTTAAGAACCCGCTTGGATACCAGACGGATTATTACATCTCTGTAGGCAGAAAAACCTTCCCTTATCTGAGCGAGGATGATGCAAGGACACTGCTTGATGAGAATGCGGAGTACATAACCGAGACCGATTGGGGCATAACGGTTACGGCACAGATGGAGATTGAGACGGTAAGGATAATCGGAGAGCTTGAGAGAATTGCAGAGAGTGATTAAAGCGAAGGATCTATAAAAACGGGAGTTGATTTATCATGAAAAAGAGTAAAAGCGGCAAAAAAATGAATATCAGACGCAAGCTTGTGCTTCTGCTTTGCCTTGTCTTTGTGATCACATCCGTAAGCACAGGTTCGGATGTGATGGGTGAAATGCCAGGAGTTACGATAGCTGATTCGCCGCGCATCGTGCTCGCTGACGATGAGATAAGTGTTACAGACAAACTTCCGGGAGTTTCCTTCTCGAGCATAAACAGCAGCTATATTACGGATGGCATGATCCTTATGGGTGCATATCTTATACATAAGGATTATATGAATGAATCCATATATAATCTTGCGGTGGCAAGTATGTCGCAGTACAACCAGCCTATATTCTACTATAAGTCATCACTTGCCGGCGGTAAGTGGGTAGATGTGTTCTCAGCGGCAAGCTTAGACGAGCTTCGCGGTACGACCGGCGAAACCGTAAACCAGAGTGCCCTGAAGGACTATAAGGTGTGCGCTGTTATCTACGGGGATGGCGTTATGGAAGCGGTTGGCGGAGATAACAGAAATATATATAACATAACCAATCCCTATGATTTCAAGAATCTGAAGGAAATATCAGTACTTGCAACACTCTTTGAAGGTATAAAGATAGATGATCTGTACTTCGATGACGGTGTTGTAAAGAGTGATAAGAACAAGATGTCCGATGTATATATGAAGCTGTGGACCGGCAGATACCTGTTTGGCGCGATAGAAGGTGATACAAACGGAGCAGCCTTCACCAAAGCAGTCGGAGACGGAACCAATGAGACAACAAAGAAGATGGATGAATGTATCGATAGTATGAGGGGGATATATTCATATCTTGTAAGCAACGGATATTCAAGCGAGTATCTTTCGGCTATGATGGAAGCCATGGGACAGGCTGACTCCACAAGAAGAGCAGAGATGTACTATATGCTCGCGTTTAACGGTGCGGGTAAGATATATGACGATATCGTTAACAGGAGATACGGGAACCTCATGACCAAGTATGAGTGGGCTGAAGAGTTCATGATCAACAACTGGGGCCCCGACTGGAGACAAAACGATAAGTGGTCCTCTGTGATCGATGAAGTTGTTCAGAAAAATGACCGGAGAACCCGGTGGACCAGTGTCGATTACGGCAATGTGGAAAGAACCATAGCTGCAGAATATAGTAAAAAATATAATATTCATCAGGATACGATAGCTGCCCTTAACTTCAGCAGCGGAACCAACAGAAAAGGAGTTTTCGCGTCCAATTATCTTGGAGTAGGCTGGATCAATGCGGTTCTTGCAGCATATCTTACGATTTCGCGTAAAGATATGGGTGAATGGGCTGCGGGCATGGCTTACAAGAATCTTATAGATAAAAGTGATAAAAACTATTATACTATAGTATATCTTGCTACCGATTACGCATGGGCTGTCAATCAGGCAGGTGACCGTCTTTCGGATGTAAGATACTGGGCAGACAAGGGCAATTACCAGATGGCATATAACAACTATATGTCAATGATCCAAAGAACCGGACTTACAAGAGAAGGTGCTCCGGACTTCAACAGCGATAATTATTTAGTTCCCGGATCGGGCAGACTGAATGACCTTTTGGACAGAGTGTCAAGCGGCCGTGACCTGGATGATGATGACAGGAAAACCTACACTCCGAACGCGGAGTATATAGATGCTATAAAGAATGCCATACAGGAGTGCGAAGAATCATATTATATATATGATTCGGTCATAGTTAAACCTGACAATACGATCCTCGGAAATGCCAAGTACCAGACGATCAATTTTCTCGTGGAGAATGCAAAGACGGCAGGTAACGAGAGCAGCGTATCTCAGAATTATATAGATGCTCTTGTGGAATATACGACCATCAAGAATGTAATGTCGGATGTTATATCAAACAGAGACAGAGAACTTACCTATGTCACAAATACACTTATTCCTGCGACCGAGAGAAACTATACCGCGGCACTCTACGCCAATCCTTCCGATCTTTATTTTGCCGCATTGAACGAAGGTGCGCCGGAGGATACGGTAAAGGGCTATCTTTCGAGTCAGAAGAGTGAATTGGACGGTAAACTCGCGCAGCATGAATTTGCGGTTCAGGCTCGTGTAAAGAGACTTCCGCTCGGAACAAGGATAGCATATATAGATCAGCTGATAAATACTGCGGACGGATACAGAAACAGTATAACCGATACGGCATTCAAAGAAAAAGCGAACACCTCGGTTGATGAGTATATTCAGTGGCTTAACAGCCTTAAGAAGACAATTCTCGGCGGCAGCTCCGGGGATTCCGAGCTTGATGGCCTGAACAGCCAGAAGGCAGCATTTATGGATGCATATTTAGATGCGCTTGATGAAGGTAACTTAGATGCGGCCGGTGACTATAAGAATGCGCTGGATGATCTTCTCTCGAAGATATCGGATATTCAGGACGGAGCACTGAACGACTTTATCGATGCAAATGCATCTGATGCATCTGACGCCTTAAATAAGCTCAAAGGTACAGATAAGGATCTTGCCGATCAGCTGCTCAACAAGGCAATGATGGAGATAGATAACGGCGGAGACGATGTAGGGGCTTATATAGACGCACTCGAGGAGCTTGGAGATAAGGATGGCTTAAGTAAGCTTAGAGGCAAGCTCAGCGATGCGGGTGCTGGAGACGGCTTGATCAATTCCGTAGACAAGGCCATGAAGAATATAGACAAGAACAACTCTGAGGATGCCGACGGAAACGGCGACGGCTCGGGTAACGGCAAGGGCGGAAAGAACGGCGACGGTACCGGCGGAAACGGTACAGGTAACGGCGGCAACGGAGATGACGACGGAAACGGCAACGGCGGCAATGGTGACGATGACGGAACCGGAAGAAACGGCGGAGAAGGCGATGACAGCGGCAACAGAGGCGATGGCCTGGACAACGTGGGCGACTATGGCAACAGAGACGACTCAATCTATGACGGACTGAACGACCTTATTAACAGATTAGGCAGTGATTTTGATGATATGAGCAATGCCGATAAGGTTGCTGTGATTATAGGGCTTCTTGGCTATGACGGTTTGAATGCGGAGCTTGCGAGAAGACTTGCGATGCTTTTGCTCGACCAGCTTCTCTCGGAGGGAAATCCTTTCATATATGAGAAGTATCACGGTACAGAGACCGATTTCCTCTGTGTCAATCTCAAAGCGGTTGACAGATGTATGGAATTCTCGGGCTTCAGATATGTGCTTAAGGACGGGCTTCATACCATGAGCCAGATAAACGGTTCGGCAAGCTATATTTTTGAAGACGGGCTTGCGACGGTACTGAAGTCTGACGGAAAGCGTGAGAATATCAACATATCCCCGCGATCGCAGACGGATGTGACCATAGACAAGTACGAGATAAAGAAGTTCCCGTATATAACAAAGGAAGACAGTGAGCAGTATCTCAACGTAAGCTGTTATTACATACCCGAGACCATATATGCGGTGATCAAGACCGATAGTATGGACGAAAAAGCTCAGCAGCTATTGGAGCTTCTTGAGAGGGCTTACGGAGATTAATTATATTTTATTATATTTAGTGACTGTTTAGTGACTGTTTGTGTAATATAATACGACCATAACAAGAAAGGAAAACAAAGCTTATGGCAGATTATCCTATTATTGCCGACGTAAGTGCATACATCGTCCGGACTTTAAGACAGAAGATGTGTCCGGAGCCGATACCTTCACCGAACAATATAGAGATATCGTCCCCGGCGTCTCAGGACGTTGACTACATACTCGGGCTTTACCTCTACGATGTGAAGGAAGAGAATGATGTTACAAGGCCGCCGAACATACAGCGTGGCCGCGTACAGCTCACTTTACCGCCAAGGCCGTATAGCTTATACTATATGGTATTTATAAACGGATCCTCCCAGATGGGACTTAAGGCTCCGGATATACAAAAGATCATAGGTCGTGTGGCACAGATCATCAATGATAACAATTCAGTGCTGCCGAACCAACTGCAATCCTGGCTGGATACACAGGAACCTCCGATAGTACTGTCTCAGGCGAAGATAAGTCTGGAGGAAAAGGTAAGGGTGTGGAGTGCTATCAACAAGCCATATCAGATAAGCCTCTTCTACAAGGCGGCCCCCGTATTCTTATCCAGTGAGGTTGTTATCGATACACCGAGAGTTGTTGATGCAAGCTTTGGTGTACACATTACCGGCGAAGGGAGGGAGTAATGTAAATTGGAAGACGGTGCTGTAATCCGTTGCAGGCTGGATCTCTTAGTCCGGCTCATCGACACAACGACGGGGCAGGCCATAACCGAACGCAATGTGCTTTTCAAACGAGGAGACACTAAGCTTACTGCACACGGCAGGGGCGAGGGCAACTTTGTCTTTATAGACACTGGCAGAGAAGACTTTCTTATGACGCTCTCGGTATTCGGCTATGAAGATAAGCTTATTGATGTAAAGTATGAAAACCTTGACGAAAGGATGCCTTCCATAGATGCATTCCTGCTACCGGCAGAGAGTACTTTTGATATCATTACTCTTTCGGGAAGGCGTACCGGTCTTGTGGCTGTTGAGGCGGTTCAAGTAAGTAAACCGGTTTGCAGCATAAGCGAATTCAACAAAAAAGATCAGAAAGTGACGCTCTTTTTACCAAACAAGCTGATGAACATGGAGGGAGCGCACTACGGACTCTTAAAAGGAGAGGAAAGCTACGAACACATCTTTGTGGAAAAGCAGTTTACACCCACATTGATAAAGGTTAAGGATCCTCTTGAGGAAGAGTTCACGGTAAACAGCCCTATATGCAGGGTAGTGTTCGGAGAGGTCGGTCCGAAGGGAAGCTTCAGACTAAGGGTCAGAGATTCCGGAGGCGATCTAAGATACCTTGTAAGATATCAGATCAAAGACAAGGTAAAGTTCAAACTCATTGATTTTAAAAATGATGACCTTTCCGAGATTAAGCTTTAAGAGCACGAGGTAAAAAAATGGGACAGATAGTTACAACCGGCGCACAGATGGTGTGCAGTTTCGGAACAGCTCCGGCGAACTTTACGGCCACGAATCAGCAGACGGTTCTGGTTGACGGAAAACCGGCGGGAGTTTTGGCAGACAGTGCGGCTATGGTGAACATAGCGCCCTTTGGGATGTGTACCTCACTCGCAAACCCGGCTGTAGCGTCAGCTACGGCGGCAGCTTTGGGAGTACTTACACCGCAACCGTGCGCACCGCTTCCTGCGGGCACATGGATCCCATCGCAGTTTACGGTATTATGTGCAGGCAGCCCGTGCCTCACCAATGACTGCAAGCTTATGTGTTCTTATGCGGGATCGATTTCCATCACTAATCCCGGACAGGTAAAGACAAGTATAAATTGAAAGGAGAAAACTAAATGGCTGAATATTTTTCACCGGGCGTATATGTAGAGGAGTATGACAATTCTCCTCGTAGCATCGAGGGTGTCGGCACAAGCACAGCAGGTTTCATAGGCTTCGCCGAGAAGGGTGCAACAGAGGGCGCACCTGCACTCGTAACCAATTTCAAGAGCTTTAAGAAGCAGTTTGGCGGTTTCTTATCAGAGTATACTCACGGAGAGTACCGCTTCCTCGCAAACAGCGTTGAGCAGTTCTTCGCAAACGGAGGAACACGCTGCTATGTAACAAGAGTTATTCCTTCAGACGCCACTAAGGCTAAGAAGAAGGCAGGTATCCTTACATTTACCGCAGCTAATGAGGGTAAGTGGGGCAACCGTGTTCAGATCAGCTTCGCAACCGTTACAAAGCGCAAGATGCAGCTTATCGCAAAGTCTGGCGATGCAGCTTATGTAGCAAAGAGTGTAGACGGTTTCAAGGAAGGCGATATAGTAGTAGTTAACGGCGAGTACAATCGTATCGCTACAATCTACGATGAGACAGTTACCTTCGAGAACAAGTTCAAGGCAGAGGTAGTTGACGAGTCGGTTATCCCGAAGACAGTTCTCTTCCTTGTAACCTTTGATGCACAGATCAGATTCAATGATGAAGTTGAGGTTTATACAGAGCTTTCACTCAATACCACATCACCGAACTTCATCGGTTCAAAACTTGCAACCAGCGAGCTCGTAAAGGTTGAGGTAGCTCCGGCCAAGGAGATCGGAAATCCTGTAGAGGCAATTCTCGGCAAGGGCGTTACAGACGGCATGATCAGCCTTGAGGGTGGTACAGACGGTACAATGTCCAAGGTTAACGCCGGCACATTTATCGGTGTTGACGAGGGCCCCGGCAAGCGTACAGGTATCCAGGCATTCCTTGAGAATGACATCGTAAGCATGATCGCAGTTCCCGGTGTTACAATCCCTGAGGTTATCGTAGCACTCGTTGCACATTGTGAGAATACAAGAAGCCGCTTCGCAGTTATCGATATGCCCGGCGATAAGTATAAGACAGATGATCTTATCAATTACAGAAGCATGATCGATTCTACTTATGCAGCTATGTATCACCCATGGATCCAGGTATTTGACAGAAGCTCAAACAAGCCTGATTTCATGCCTCCTTCAGGAGCAGTTATGGGTGTTTACTCAAGAACAGATATCAACCGCGGTGTTCACAAGGCACCTGCAAACGAGACTGTATTCTGTACAGGACTCAAGGTTAACTATACCAAGGAGGAGCAGGACATCCTTAATCCTGAGGGCATCAACCTTATCAGGAACATTCCGGGATCGGGAATCCGTATCTGGGGTGCAAGGACAGCAAGCTCCAACAAGGCTTTCAAGTATGTCAATGTCAGAAGATTATTCATCTACGTTGAGGAGTCTATCAAGGCAAATACAAACTGGGTAGTATTTGAGCCGAACGATCCTACACTTTGGCAGAGAGTAAGCTTGACCATAAGCTCATTCTTAGACAGCATGTGGAGATCGGGACAGCTTTCAGGTACATCACCTGCAGAGGCATACTTCGTGGAGATCGGACCTTCAACAATGTCGAGAGACGATATCCTTAACGGACGTCTTATCTGTAACGTAGGTATCGCACCTTCAAGACCGGCAGAGTTCGTAATCTTCCGTGTTACACAGCACACCGCAGAGTCTGGCGGAGCAGCTGAGGAAAGCTAAAATACCTTAAAGACGAGGAATAATACAGTAAAGGAGAGTTAAATAATGGCAGGTAATCCATATCAGAACAGTAAAGGTCTTGCTTATCCCTTAACTAAGATGAACTTTAAGGTGAGTGTAGCTAATGTAGAAGGTACAGCAGCTTTCTCACAGGTTACGGGCATCGAGGCAAGCGTAGATGTAATAGAATTCAGACAGGGCAACGCGAACTCACTCGCACCGGTTAAGATCCCGGGCCTTGTAAAGCACGGTAATGTTACTCTTCGTTTCGGTTATACACTTGATTCCGCATTCAAGACCTGGATTCAGGAGTGTGTAAGTGAGACAAGAGGTGAGATACCGAGAAATGATGTACAGATCGAGCTTGTGGACATCAACGGTGGTGCACCGCAGCAGTACGCAACAGCAATCACAGGTACGAGAGTATGGCTCCTCACCAATGCGTGGGTAACCAAGTATACCGCACCTGAGCTTGACGCTAAGACAAGTGATGTTGCAATCGAGTCTGTAGAGCTTGCTTA
>ONVB01000205.1 GCA_900321145.1 uncultured Eubacteriales bacterium
CGCCCGCTATAAACAGATTCATGGCATTTTCCTCCGATCAAAGATTCTTCTTGTTCCAAATGTACCGCAGCTTATCCGTAATCCTCCGCGGCCTATCTGTAATCCTCCACGTCGAACCTTCTGTCCTTGAAGTAGAAATCCCTGTCGGCCTCGGTTATCTCCCTGACCACCCTGCAGGGGTTTCCGACCGCTATCATATTTGCCGGGATATCCTTCGTGACTACACTTCCTGCACCGATCACTACATTATCACCGATAGTCACGCCCGGCAGAATGCAGGTGTTCCCTCCTATCCATACGTTGTTTCCGATCGTTACATCTATTCCGTACTCGTAGCCTGAGTTGCGCGAATCCGGGTGGACCGGGTGCCCCGCAGTGTATATCGCCACATTCGGTGCAATCTGGGCGTTGTCCCCTATGCGCACCCTTCCCACATCAAGCACGACAAAGTTGTAATTTGCGAAAAACCAGTCACCTACCTCTATGTTATAACCGTAGTCGCAGTGAAATGGTGACTCTATATTGATCCAGTTTCCGGTCTTGCCAAGCAGTTCCCTGATAAGCTTGTCCCGCTCTTCTTTTCTCTCCGGCGACAGGTTGTTATACTCGAAGACCTTCTTTTTCGCCGCCATGCGCTCCTCCTCGAGTCCGTCAAGCCAAGCCTTGTACGGAAGGTTCGCAAGCATTCTTTCCTTATGATTCATCCTTTTTAACTCCTCCCCCTTTCTCTCATATAGCCTATGGTATGATGCAGCAGCTTCACATCCTCATCGGTCAGATTCCTGATCGATATGGCTGTGCTGTTTTCTATGCCGAGCAGATAATCCGAAGACACACCGAGAGTCAATGCAAGCTCAGCCTGTGATAGCGAACTTCTTTTGCGTGCTTTTTCTATTCTACTGCCCAAAATGGTCATAACTTCTCCTTAATCAAAGCCGATCAGCTTCTTTACGAAAAAACTTTGAGCTTCTCCGGGCGATGCCCGAAACACTCATTTCGATAATATATTATTTTACCACATGTCACTCCGGATATAAACAATTTTAATATGTCAACTAACCGTATCGTTTTGATAATTATATTCATGCTCATAAATGATACCATTTTCACATAATGCTAGTCGAAATGGCAGACCGAAATATAAGTTTCTATACACTTTCACAAAAGAAATCTTCGTCGTATCAAAAATGCGACGCAGATCTAAGTTGATCCACCCTCTGAAAAGCCGATCGATTCTCAACAAACTGTTGACATCAACATCTTATTAACGGAAAATACCACTAAAAAAACAGGCAGGCAGAATCTGTCCTCTGCCTTACGATCCGGAGGTGCTTTATGAGAATTGGAGTTGACTACTACCCCGAACACTGGGATAAGGAATTATGGGCGCAGGACGCACAGCTTATGGCCCAAACAGGCGTAAGCCTTGTCAGGCTTGCCGAGTTTGCCTGGTGCCGCCTTGAACCTTCAGATAACCGTTTTGATTTTACTTGGCTCGACGAAGCGATCGACTGTTTTGCGTCTAACGGAATAGACATAGTACTCGGTACTCCGACTAACTGTCCGCCGCGCTGGCTCCTCGAAAAGCATCCGCAGATCATCCCGGTCGGAAGAGACGGCAGACCTCAGGCGACGGGGATCCGAGGCCACAGATGTCTGAACAACCCGCTGTTACGCAAGTACTCCGAGCGCATAGTAAAAAAGCTTGCCGGGCATTACAAGGACAACAAAAATGTGATCGCCTGGCAGATCGATAACGAGCTTGAGGCACATCTTTGCTTCTGCGAAACCTGTAATAACAGGCACCGCGAATGGCTCAGGTCAAAATACGGCACGATAGAAAACCTGAACGAAGCCTACGGCACAGTAGTCTGGAGCAATGAATACTCCTCATTTGACCGGATTGAGCCTCCCTACGGCGATTACAACAAAGCATGGCAAAACCCTGCATATATGCTTGATTTTACCCGACGTGCAGCAGAGGATGTAACCGAATTTGCACGCTTTCAGGCGGATATCATAAGGTCTGTCATACCCGATGCACAGATTACAACAAACACCTGGTTCTGCGAGGACACGCCTGATTTCTACAGGCTTTTTGACGAGCTTGATTTTGTATCCTACGACAATTATCCGACCACCTCGTTGCCGCAGAACCCTGATGACATCTACACCCACGCGGTTCATCTTGACTTTATGCGCGGAATAAAGAAGAAGAATTATTGGATCATGGAGCAGCTCAGCGGAAGCATGGGTTGCTGGATGCCCATGCAAAAAACAACCCGTCCGGGCATGCTCATGGGCTACTCGCTTCAGGCATTCGCCCATGGCGCCAACACTGTGGTACATTTCCGGTGGCGCACGGCAACAAAGGGTGCCGAAATGCACTGGCACGGTCTGATAGATCATTCAAATGTTCCGGGCCGACGATTTTTCGAATTCGCCGAACTCTGTAAAAAAGCAAAATCTTTGGAGAAGTTCTCGGGCACCGAACTTAACTCGGATGTAGCAATCCTGTACTCCGTCGACAGCAGAAATGCGTTCGCTCTCCAACCGCAGACAGACGGATTCGATTATATGGAACAGATAAAACTAATGCATCAGGCATTCGCCGGATACGGAGTAAATATCGATATAATAGACGAGCACTCGGATTTTAGCACATATAAGATCATCTGTGCACCGGCGCTCTATGTGACCAACAGTGACACCGCAGCAAGACTGCATGCATTCGCCGGGCAGGGCGGTACGGTCATATTAACGGCCAGAAGCGGAGTTAAGGACATGAACAACAACTGCATCATGGCCCAGCTTCCCACAGTATACTCCGACCTCACCGGCTGCCATGTAGCAGAATATGATCCGATAGGATGGGACACGGTCAATGTGCGTTTTAATCATGGCGAAACCCTGATAGGCAGGCAATGGTGCGACATCCTGGAGGCTGATGACGCCGAGGTCATCGCCCGTTATGCAAGCGACTTTTACTCAGGTGCTCCTGCTATTACCCGACGTGAAATAAAAAAGACAGAGAACCACTCCCTGTCTTACGTATACTATATCGGTACTGTCGGGGAAAGAAAGCTTTATGAGAAGTGTGCGCGAATGGCTCTTGAAGACGCCGGCATAAGCTTCATCCCCGACCTTCCGCGCGGCGTGGAGTTAACCACGCGTACAGGAAACGGCCTGAGTGCACATTTTGTATTCAACAACACCGCGGAAGAAAAATGCTTCCTGCTCTTTGGTGAAAATGTACGTCTCAAGCCGTTTGAATTCAAAGTTATGCAGATCAACCCTTCTTTCGTCTGATCCCGGCCAGCGCAAAAAGCTCTTTTCTGTACAGAGCAAGCATCACTATGCCGTATAAAATCACGCTGCCCGCCATGCCAACGACAAGGGCCAGAAATCGATTAGCTACAAACTCGTTTGTTAATATACAGCAGACTGCGATAAACGCGCAGCCTACCAGGCTGACTATCGCAGTCTTCAGGCACTTCAGCTTCACAAGCTTCCTCGTCTCCAGGAAGCCTGCCGCAAAAAGCAGTGCCTCGGAGATAAGCGTGGTCAGCGCTGCAGCCTTCTCGGATAAAAACGGTATCAGGATGATGTTCAGAACTATATTCAAGGCCGCACTTATCACGGTATACTTCAAAACCTTCTTCTCCATGCCGTACGGGATCATGATCACATTTATGAAGAAGCATGCCAGTGTCGCGAAAAGAAGCGCGACGGACAGTATCAAAAGCGCATCCTTCGCCGGAAGGAACTCCTCTCCCGAGATAGCGTATATTATAGGTTCCCTTAAGGTGATCAGCCCGACCGTTCCCGGCAGCGCTATGATAAGCAGCGCATTTAACACCTTGTTCAGCTGCTGTCCTATCTTCTCAAACTCTCCCTTCTTGATCTCGGCGGATATCCTCGGGATAGCCACTATGAGCATGGCGTTGAACAGATGCTTGACCAGGCTGTATATCTTGGTCGCCGCGCCGTATATGCCGACAGTCGCGTCATCCTTGATTATACCGAGGATCGTCACATCCGAGGTGATATATATCTTCGTCGCAACCGCGGTGGAAAACATGATCAGCACCACTCCCAGGTGTTTTTTGACCTCGGGCGTCAGCTTAAATCTCGGATGGATGTCCCATTTTTTTCTTATGTAATAAAAGTTAAATGCATTTGCAAGGACGGTACCCGATACATTTGTAAATGCATAGATGCCGTAATCCTCACGCCTTCTCACGAAGATAAACAAAAGCGCCAGCGAGATAAGACTGCAGACTATGTACCGCAGCGTGATGTATGCGTAGTCCTCATATATCGAGTTCACCCAGTCGGTACCGAGCGTCGTGAAGACAGTGGCCAGGCTTAAGGTCAGCACCAGCGGGAGGTAACCCGCCAGCTTTCCGTAGAAGAGCGACACTGCGCATATCAGAAGATACGCGATCACTGTAGAGCATATGTTCAGTGTAAAGAGCTCATTTACAAATGTATTGAGCGCTTTCTTCTCGCCCCGAAGCTTTGCTCCCTCGCGGATGGCGTAGTTCGTGATCCCGAGCCCGGCTATCATGGTCATATAGTCAGCCCACGAACGGCTCCAGTCAACCTTGCCGTAGTTCTCCGCGCCGAGCACCCTCGACACATACGGAAATGTGATGATCGGAAACACGATCACGCACAGCTGCTTTATCATGTTCAATATGGCATTTTTCTTAACGGAAACCCGCTGCTCCGGGGCTTTTTGCTCCAAAGCGCGGGTCTTCTGCTTCAATTTATCCGACATACTGCCTCTTTACTTTTCAAACGAACTCTTCTCGGGAAGTATGGTGGTAAATGCCTTCGAAAGCCTCTTGCTGCAAAGGCTCACATCCTCTATCCCCTTGTCGTCGTTGATACAGATGATCTTCTTTTTCTGCTGGATGATGGCGTTGCAGGCATCGTCCAGGTCCTTCTTCGTCCTGCTGTAATAGCTGTAGCCTATGTTGGGCGACCTCGGTATGAACTTGCCCGAAGCAAGCTGCCAGTAGCGCATGATCCACTGATTTACATTGTCCTTCTTCTTGAAGCGCGACCTGGTCGTGGCCATCAGCACCTCAGGCTCCGCACGCCACACCTCCTCGTAGGTGCTCTTCCTGTAGGAGTTCGGAAGATGCCTCTCGTAGAAGCCGAACACCTTCTTGAACGGAAGCATGAGGATGGTCCTGAACAGCTGCACACCGTACACCGGTGAGAGCCATTTTTTCTTATTTTTCTTAAATGCATCGAAGCCGCCGAAGTGGTCGTTCACTATCTCCAGGTCGTAGATCTGCACGGCACCCGTGCCAAACCGATTCGGATTGACCGGTGAAAGTATCGCATAATCCCTCGGCAGTCCGCGCTTAAAGAAGTCGGATGCTTTCGTCTTCTTCACTAAGTAGGTATCGTCATTAAAATATACAAAATGCTCCGCAAGCCCGGGGATGCGGTGTATATTAAGCTCCAAGGCTCTTGAGTTGTATGTCGGAAGACTTCCCTCCGGCATGAAATCCGTATGCTTAACTATATGAAGCTTTGGGTTCTCGGTGTTAAGCCACTCCGGCAGATGCCCGTAAGTCACGAAATGAACCTTTCTCACCCACGGAGCGAACTTCTCTATGCCCCTGAACCAGTACTTTAGCAGGCCCCAGTCACGGAAGCACTTTGCCGCATCCGCTATCTTCTCATCCGGCACCTCGCTACCCTCGGAGTACATGAACTTCTCCTTAAGCCACTTCTCGTCCGAACCATCCACCCAGGGTATAACTATGTCTATCTTTGGTCTCATGCTGTCCCTCCTTGATCAAGCTTCTTCGCTCACAAATATCTCTTTATATCTGTCCGCTATAAACTGCCACGAGTACGCATCCCTTATCCTCTGCTTTGCCCTGTCTCCCAGGGTGTTGAGCTTTAGC
>ONVB01000200.1 GCA_900321145.1 uncultured Eubacteriales bacterium
GTATATCCGTCGGCCGGGATCACATCCGTCACCTTCGGCTGCCCCGCGGTTATCGTTCCGGTCTTATCGAGTACAACTACGGCCGCTTTCCCGGTTTCTTCAAGCGAAACAGCCGTTTTATACAGGATGCCGTTCTTTGCGCCGACACCGTTTCCAACCATGATGGCTACGGGAGTAGCCAGTCCCAAAGCACACGGACAGCTTATCACAAGGACCGCAACCGCTCTCGTGAGCGCTGTTGCTGCCGGTTCGCCCGCGAGCATCCATACCGCAAATGTTACTATAGCGATTCCGATGACCGCAGGCACGAAGATTCCCGATACCTTATCAGCTATCTTCGCTATCGGAGCTTTGGTTGCCGCCGCATCACTGACCATGCGGATGATCTGTGAGAGCGTGGTATCCTCACCGACACCGGTAGCCCTGCATCTGATAAATCCCGATTCGTTTATGGTAGCCGCGGATACCCTGTCTCCCGCCTCCTTATCAACCGGGATACTCTCCCCGGTAAGAGCAGACTCGTTCACTGCACTGCTGCCGTCAAGCACCACTCCGTCTACAGGGATGCTGTCTCCGGGGCGCACCGCAATTATATCACCCACCTTTACCTGCTCTATGGGAACTACAGTCTCCTCCCCATCCTTTATCACTCTGGCCGTCTTCGGCGCAAGCTTCATAAGCCCCTTTAAGGCATCGGTCGTCTTTCCCTTGGACCTTGCCTCAAGCAGCTTACCCACGGTGATAAGTGTCAGTATCATGGCTGCGGACTCAAAATAAAAGTCCATCATATAGTCCGCAACCGCCGCGTCATCACCGTCAGCCGATGCCCTTGTCATGGCAAAGAGCACGTACAGACTCCACAGGAAGGATGCGGACGATCCAAGCGCAACAAGGGCATCCATATTGGGTGCCCTGTGCAAAATACTCTTAAATCCGCTTATGAAAAACTTCTGGTTAATGACCATTATCAGTCCGGTCAGGATCAGCTGCGACAATCCCATGGCAATATGGTTATCGTCATAAAAGTGCGGAAGCGGCCAGTCCCACATCATATGTCCCATAGACATATACATAAGAGGTAGCAGCAGAGCAAGCGAAGCTATAAGCCTCTTCTTTAGCACCGGTGTCTCTTTGTCAGAAAGTGAATCCTCATCCGAAGAGCGCGACGGCCCCGCCGCCTGCGCCTTTCCCTTAAGGCCTGCTCCGTATCCCGCATTCTCGACTGCCCGGATTATATCCTCATCCGCGGCCGAACCCTCTATTCCCATAGAATTTGTAAGTAAGCTTACCGAACATGTATCCACTCCGGGAACCGAAGAAACGGCTTTTTCCACACGCGCCGCACATGCTGCACAGCTCATTCCCGTAACGGAGTATTGTCTCATTATCTGTCCTCCCTTATACAATGCGATGCAAAATTATGACTTCGTCATAATCGCGCCTCCCTTGTTAATCCATATACTATCGATCTGTATTCCGCAAGACTGCCGGTCTTTCTTATCCTCTTGACGGTCTTTTCGTCCGCCTTCAGATAATCACACATATAAAGCATAAGCTCCTTCATGTGAAACAAAAGCGGAGTGTCACCCGACATCTCCTCCTTATACTCATCAAAAATGCGGTCATGAAAAGCCTGAAATCTCTCCATATCATAAGCCGGTTCACTGCCCGAAAGAATGAGCGCAAGCTCCGGATTCCTCAAGAGTCCCCGTCCTATCATGACACAGGTTGTATCCGGCGCGGCTTCAAGCAGCCTTTTATAGCCTGCCTCATCGGTTATATCCCCGTTATAAGCAACAGGAAAAGGCAGACTGTCCGCTGCCTTTTTATATGCATCTATATGAGGTTCTCCGGTATACAGCTCTTTTTTGATACGCGGGTGTACTATAAGCTCCTTTACGGGATACTGCCTGAATATATCAAGTATCCCTTCCCACTCGTCTGTACTGTTCATACCGATACGCGTCTTGATCGATATCGGGAGCGGTGATCGCTCATACACCTTGTCCAAAAAAGCATCGAGTTCATCGGGCACATACAGGAATCCTGCTCCCCGTCTTTTGGCGACTACCGTTCCCGAAGGACACCCGAGGTTCAAGTTTACCTCATCGTAGCCAAGGTTTGCAAGTTTTTTTGTGATCGCCAGAAAGTGATCCGCATTGTTTGAAAGTATCTGAGGGATCACCCTAAGACCCTTGTTATGCTCCGGGAGTATTTCGTTCTTCTCCTTATGCGAGAAGCTTACGTTTGATATAAACGGCGTGTAGTATGCCTCTACTCCGCCGTAATACTCCTGAAAAGCATTTCTGTATATATATGAAGTTATTCCCTCCATCGGGGCAAATGTAAACCTCATAAGTCTGTACTCCTTATATTTATCCTCATTATGTCCGGAGGGAATCCGGCATATTTCAATCAGACAAACTAATTCACTGCCTGCTTTAATACCTCCAAATTGCTTTTCATAACCGTCAGGTAGGTAGTTCCGGCCTCCACCTCTGCCTTTGTCTTCGACTGCATGGAGTCCATGGCAAGTATCTGCTTATCCTTTGACTTTGTGCTCTTTGCAACGGTTTCTGCAACCTTCTTGTTGCTTCCCTCTATTGTAAGTATGGTATTCAGTCCCAGCTCATCCGTCTTCTCGGCCAAAAATGCTATAGTCTCAAAGCTTGCTTCGGACTCTGCGGAACATCCTGAGAAAGCCGCATAGTATGAAAGTCCGTAATCGTCAACCATATATCTGAAAGGAAATCTGTCCGCAAAAAGAATTGTCTTGATGCTTCCCTCACTCACAGCCTTCTCATACTCTGCGTCAAGAACGGAAAGCTCTGCCTTATAAGCTTTAAGGTTTTCATCATAAACCGACGCATTTGACGGATCTGCCTTCTTCAGGCCTTCAGCTATAACATCACAGAGAGCCGAAGCATTCTTTAATGAAAGCCATACATGCTCATCATACTCGGTCTCATGCTCGTGATCCTCGTCCGCGTCTTCATGCTCGTGATCATGATCGTGCTCCATGCCTTCTACTTCTTCCTCCTCCTTCACCGAATCCCCAAGTGAATCCAAAAGATTTATAACCACCATGTCCTTATTGGTTGCCTCCTGTAAGGCATCCTCCACCCATTCGTCGGACTCGCCGCCCACATAGATGAACATATCGCAGGTCGAGATCGTCATTATATCCTCAGCAGTAGGCTGAAAGCTGTGAAGATCGGCACCGTTGTCCAAAAGCATTATCAGCTCTGCACCGGCCGGATTGCTGCCCAGCAGGTTCTTCGTCCAGTCATACTCAGGGAATATGGTAGTTACTATCTTCGGTCCGCCTTCATTACCTGCCTGTGTATCCGTGGCACTTTTTGCTCCTGTTGTGCTTCCCTTTGCGTTTCCGCAAGCACAAAGCCCGCAGAGCATAAGGGCGCAAACAGCGATCAGTGTAATTATCTTCTTCATCTTTTTGTCATCCTCCTAATTCCAATTTGAAAACCGATACCGATTTTAACACCGGCCTTTATGCTTGTCAAGAATAAAATGAAAATCATTTCCATTTTTATACATACACCGTTACAACACAGCCTCCGACCGCCGATCAGTAATCAAACACAACATTCTTGCAAAAGAAAATATAAGATGATAAAATGCGTAATCATAACAAAAGAAAAACGGAGGATACCACATTTGATCACAGATATCATCACTCTTTCCGAGGAAAGACATACCACCTTAGAGCTCTTTATCTTAGAGAATTCACCCGAGTTCCAGGACGGCAGAAAGCGCCCTGCGGTGCTTATCTGTCCCGGCGGCGGATATGCATATCTTTCGGACCGCGAGGCGGCGCCGATTGCCCTTCGCTACGCAGCCATGGGCTTCCACGCTTTCGTACTCCGATACGGAGTCAGGGAATACGCAGTAGCACCCGGACCGCTTAAGGATATCGCCGGAGCCATGAAGCTTATCAAGGATCACTCCGATGAGTGGCGCGTGGACAGGGACGCCGTGTTTGTGTCCGGTTTTTCCGCAGGCGCGCATGTCGCAGCTCAGCTCGGTGTCTTCTACGACAACAAAGATCTGCTGCCCGAGTATGCCGACGATACGGACTCCATACGCCCTGCAGGCATGATCCTCGCATATCCGGTTCTCGACCTGACCGAAACCACATCCAAGATGGATATGGGCATGCAGCCCGGCATGACCCCCGAGGAGTTCAACTTCGATCAGAAACACCCGAAGATGCCGCTCGACAGGATGTTTGTCTTCGACGAGAAGGAAAACCGTTACTTTATCAACTTCCGCGCAGCCATGAATGCCTACATCTTCGACGGTCCCTACACCGATGAGCAGGAGCAGTTCTACTCTCTTAACAACCATATCAAGAGCACAACACCTCCCGCCTTCATCTGGCATGTATCGGGCGACGGACTTATCAAGACTGCCAATTCACTGAAGTTTGCCTATAAGCTCTTCGAAAACGGGATTGACTATGAGCTTCATATCTACGAGGGTGGCCAGCATGGTATAGCGCTTGCCGACTACGTGACCGCAAATGACTGGAGTCAGTATTACGAGCCCGCCTCGGGCTGGCACGCATTGTCGGTAGACTGGATCAACCGACTCACCGGCTTTAAGGAAAATGTAAAAAAGGCTTGCCGATAGGCAAGCCTTAACCTTTGTAAATATATTACCGATGCTCTCCGATTCTGCACCACAACAATATAATTTTACCACATTTCAAGAGTCATATTCAAGCCCAAAAAGCACCAATAAATACGCGGATTTCTTAGGCACTATTCCGTCTTGTAAAAGCCTTAAAACAGTGTTAATATCTACATATCAACTAAAGAGAGCCAGACAAAAAACATAAGGCTCGCCGGTTGTTTCGATAGAACGATTTTGATCCAAGGAGGTACGGACCAAAGGAGAGTTTAAAAGCACCCGCTTCAATCATCAGAGAATGAAACCGTGACACTCTTTATAAAGAAAATGTGGTATCAGGATACCGGGACAGGGTCATGATGGATTGATTCAAGAAGAAGGAATCGGGGAAGACCGGAAGAATTACAGATCGGAGGTACGGTCCAATGGGTACGTCACATTAGAAGGCCGCTATGGTAATAAAAACCGTAGCGGCCTTCCTCGTGCGGGCGTGCTCATCAAAAAAAGCGCCCGGCTTGGGATAAATCCCATACCGGGCGCTGCTCTTTTGAAGTATTAGAACTTGCCTGCCTTTGCTGCTTCCTCGATAGAAACCGCTGTTGAAACTGTCATACCGACCATAGGATTGTTACCTGCGCCGATAAGACCCATCATCTCAACATGTGCGGGAACCGATGAAGAACCTGCAAACTGTGCATCACTGTGCATACGTCCCATGGTATCTGTCATACCGTAAGAAGCGGGGCCTGCTGCCATGTTA